>JBDTKL010000270.1:0-2754 GCA_039935355.1 Candidatus Tumulicola sp. | reverse complement strand
CGTTTTTTGCCACGACCAGCAGGCCGGATGTGTCGCGATCGAGCCGGTGCACGAGTCCGGGGCGCACCGAACTGCCGGGTAGCGGCGTTCCGAGATAGCCGAGCAATGCGTTGACCAACGTGCCGTTGGGAGAGCCGTGCGCGGGATGCGTCACCATACCGGCCGGCTTGTCGACCACGATGAGATCCTCGTCTTCGTACACGATTGGAACGTCGATCGATTCCGCCCGCGCGATGGGCCGTTCGGGTTGCGGAACGTCGTAAACGACGATATCGCCTTCTTCGAGGGTGCGGCTCGCTTTGACCGGCTCGCCGTTCACCGTAACGTCGCCACGTTTGATCGCGGCCGCGACGGCGGCGCGCGATGCGGTCGCTAGGCGCGCGACGACGACGTCGGCGCGAAAGCCCGCTTCTTCAGCGCTGACGGCGTGTTGCAAACGACGAAATAATCAATAACGCGACGGCGACGGTGATGCACGAATCGGCGACGTTAAAAATGTTGCCCCACCATGGAAAGACGAAGACGTCGATGAAATCGATGACGTAGCCGTAGTGCACGCGATCGATGATGTTGGCGATCGCGCCGCCCGCGATCATGCCGAACGCGACGCGCACCATCAGCGATTTTACGGCGGCCTCGCGGAAGCTGTACCAAAAGAGGACGAGCACGACGATCGCCATTCCGATCAGCAGCACGGAGTTGCTGCCGAACAGCCCAAACGCGCCGTGCACGTTTCGTTCGTACGTCCACCGAAGCACGTGCGGAATAATTAAACGGCTCTGACCCGGCATGAAATTTTGCACGATCAAGCGCTTCGTGTATTGATCGAGCCAAAGGGTCGCGATCGCGACGATCGCGATCGTCAGCGCTTGGACGAGGCTAGAGTTTCGGTTGCGGGACAAACTGATAAAACCATCCTGCGACGTTGAGAAATGCGTTGTTGACGAGTATGAGTCCGACGACGACCAAGAATGCGCCGGCCGCAAACTCGATAATCGGGAGGGCGCGTTTGATTTTGTTGAGGATCGGCAGCACGAATCCGATGGCCGCTGCGGTCGCCAAAAATGGGACGGCCAATCCCAGCGAGTAAGCGGCCAACAGGAGTGCCGCCTCGCCGTTGCGCTGTTCGGAGGCGATGGCTAAAATGCCCGCGAGGATCGGTCCGATGCACGGCGACCAACCCGCTGCGAACGCCATTCCGACGATCAGCGAGGTCCACAACGTTCGTCGACCCGATTGCTGAACGTGCGCGCGCGCGTCCATCATCAGGAACGGAATTTGAATGATGCCCATCATGTGCAGACCGAGCACGATCACGATCGCACCGCCGATCTGTGCCACTAGCACGCGATGCGCGTTTAAGACGCCGCCGGCTAAGCTAGCACCTAATCCGAGCGCGATGAACACGATGCTGAATCCGGCCACGAAGGCCAACGCGAGCGCCATCGTGCGACCGCGAGCGGAGGCCGTCGTCGCCGATTTGAGGTCTTCGAGACTTTCGCCGGTCAACAACGAGAGGTAAGCGGGAACCAGCGGGAGGACGCACGGCGAAACGAAGGAAACGAGACCCGCCACGAAGGCGATCCAGACGGTAATATGCGGCGCGGAACTCATGCGCCGAAAAAGGTTATCCCGTCGTCCGTTTAAGGCCTCTCATTGATGACTCACTGGTTTACCTATCCGACAAATATCGACCCGGTCGCGATTCACCTCGGGTCGCTAAGTATTCACTGGTACGGAATCGCCTATCTCGTCGCGTTCGTTTGCGTCTACCTATGGATGAGCCGGCCGGCCGGGCGCCGCCGCTTGGGTTTGACCCGCGAGCAGATACAAGACTTCTTATTCTATGGGTTGATCGGAGTGCTCGTCGGCGGACGCACGTTCTTCGTCATCAACGACATCATCAGCCGCCACGACGCGAGCTTTTACTTTTCGAACCCGATCAATTTCATCGCGGTGTGGAACGGCGGCATGGCGTTTCACGGCGGATTGATCGGCGTCGTCATCGCGATCGTTTTCTTCTTACGCAAGCATCCGGGATTGCGCTTTCGAGTCCTGGGAGACGAAGTCGTCGTCATGATGCCGCTGGGAATTACACTGGTACGCCTCGTCAATTTCATCAACGACGAACTGTGGGGCAATCTCTGCATACCGGACCGCGCGTGGTGCATGATCCCCAAAGACACCGCGGCGTGGCCGCCGTTGAACTCATATCGCCATCCGGCACAGCTGTATGAAGCCGTACTCGATCTATTGACGTTGCCGTTGTTGCTGCTCGTGTATCGCGCTAAACCGAAAGACGGCGTCGTGGCTTGGACGTGGTTCACCGCCTATGGCATCACGCGCAGCGTCGCAGAACTGTGGCGTCAAGCCGACTTCACGTTCCTGGGCATCACCGGCGGACAGCTGTACGCCTTACCGATGATCCTGATCGGCGTCATCGGAATCGTCTACTGCGCGACTCGGCCCGGTCCCAGAACCGAAGGCGTCGCCGTCCCTACCACCTCGCAGTGAGCCGGGACGCGGCAGCCGCCCTGGCGGCGCTGCGCTCGGCGATCGAGGATGAATTGGCAAGGAACCACCGGCCGGCCGGCAGCGTCACGCTCGTCGGCGTGGCGAAACGTCAGCCGCTCGACCTCGTCGCCGAGACGATCCATGCCGGGCTGGCCGATGTGGCCGAGAACTACCTGCAGGAGGCGCAGGCGGCGTTTGCGGCGCTCCCTCCCGTCCGCCGGCACTTCATCGGTCATCTTC
>JBDTKL010000269.1:0-5204 GCA_039935355.1 Candidatus Tumulicola sp. | reverse complement strand
GGCTTCCACCATCCGTGAGATGCTGAAAGTGACGCAGCAGCCCGACGTTATATCGTTCGGCGGCGGCCTCCCCGCGCCGGAATTATTCCCGACCGACGCCATTTCGCGCGCGGCGCGCCGCGTGATGGAAGTTCGCGGAGCCGCGGCGCTGCAATACAGCGTCACCGAAGGCATCCCCGAGATGCGAACCTGGGCGGCCGAACGGCTCACGCGACGTTCCGGGCGCGTGTTTTCGGCCGAGGACGCGATCATCGTCAACGGATCGCAACAAGGCCTCGACCTCGTCGGCAAGATTTTTCTCGATCCGGGCGATCACGTCGTATTGGAAAGTCCGTCGTACCTCGGTGCGATCCAAGCGTTCGATGCGTACCAGGCGCGCTATCTCACGATCGCGACCGACGACGACGGCGCGATTCCGGAGTCGCTCGAGGAAGTACTCGAGCACGCCGATCCGTTTCCGAAATTTCTCTACCTCGTACCGAACTTTCAGAACCCAACCGGCCGCACGTTGTCGGCCGAGCGCCGCGAGCGTATCGTACGCATCTGCGAGCGATTCGATCTGCCGTTGGTTGAAGACGACCCATACGGCGAACTGCGCTTTGAAGGCGACGATCTGCAGCCGCTGGTTGCGTACGAGAGCTCGGCACCGGTCCTCTATCTCGGAACCGGCAGCAAGGTGATGGCTCCCGGTATGCGGGTCGCATGGCTGGTGATTCGCGACGACGACATCCGCGAGAAAATCGTCTTAGCCAAACAGGGCGCCGATCTGCACAGCGGCACCTTCGCACAGTACGTCTTTTACGAATATGTCAGCGACGACGTTGGGTTCGACCGTCACGTCGCAACCATCGCGAGTACCTATGGACGCCGCCGCGACGTCATGTCGCACGCGCTCGAACGGCTCGGATTATCGCGCCTACACTTCACGCCCCCGAAGGGCGGAATGTTTCTGTGGGTGACGTTGCCCGGAATCGATACCAGCGAGTTGCTGGCGGTTTCGGCACAGCAGAAAGTCGTCTTCGTCCCGGGCGTTAGTTTCTATCCGGCTCGTGACGTTCTCGATGGCATGCGGCTGAATTTCTCGAACGCGTCGGAAGATATGATCCGCGCAGGCATCGAACGACTCGGTCACGCAATCGCCACCTTCGCGCGTTAAGGAAGAGAGGATTTATAAGTGGCACAACGTCTGATCGTAGGAATCTTCCCCAACAGCGATGGAGCGGCGATCGAAAGCGCGCTGACCAGCGCACAGATCGATCCCGGCCAAGCGAGGGTCGTTCGCAGAGCGGGCCTCGCCGAGGACGACTCCGCGCCCGACTTGCAGTTCATCGACGTCGTTCTCGAACAAGAGGTCAACAGCTACTCCGACGACATGACCAAAGGAATGGGCATCATGGGCGACGGCGGCGGCACCGGCGTCCCGATGGGACGCGACGCGTCGGCTTCATCGTTCGCGACGCGGCCGAACGGACCGGGATATTTCTCTAACTCCGGCATCCCCGACGATGAGATCGATAATTTCAACGATGCCGTGAACGAAGGCCGGGCAGTGATGCTGTATAGCGGCGCCGGCGACGCCGACGCGACCGCGACGGCCCTGCGCGCTGCCGGGCTGCGCAACGTTCGGGTCTACTAGCCCTTAGAAGTTCGACGGCGCGGGAGCGCCGTTTTTATCGAGCAGTGGCGGAGGCGGCGGCGGTAGGGTCATCGTTAGACCGTGAATCGCACCGCGCACGAACGCGACCGACGTTTTGACGTGCTGCTTACTCTGCACGGCACAAATTAGCACGTATGCGAGCACCGTTGCCGGATAGAAGAACGCAAAGAACGCCGCCTTCGAAAGTCCCTTCGCGTGACGGCGAGCCAAGAGTGCGCGCGACCGCGCATGGTAGTACGCCCGCATCGGGTCGTCGATTGAAAAATCACCCGAGCCAATCGGCGATTTATATTTAGGCACCGGCGTTCGGTGGAATTCTCGAGCGTCGCGCGCGACGTAGTTCTTGAATCCCGCTTCGGAAGCACGGAACGACCAATCGGCTTCTTCGTGATGAAACGGAAAGGTCGCGACGTCTTGTCCGCCGATCGTCTGCAGCACGCTGCGACGAACCATGTAACAGTTTGGCGCGCACGTCGTTTCGACGACTTTTTCCTTCGGAATCTCCGTCAAGAAATTCGTCAGCCCGGTCGTGATATTCAAGTCGCAACCCGCGTACCATATGCGATCGGGGGCGTCGTAAAAGTACATGACCGGCGCCACCAGCGCAGCGTCCGGGTGCGACAGCATCGCATCGTACAGCTCGCGTACGCAGCCGCGATCGACCACGTTGTCGTCGGCACTGGCAAACACGAACTCTCCGGTCGCGGCAGCGATGCCTTGATTAACGGCCATCGAACCCATCAAGTTCTCGCGGTTTGCGATCACGCGCACTTGCGGAAAGTCGCGCGCCAGCATCTCGACGGTACCGTCGCTGGACGCGTTATCGACGACGATGAGCTCTTCGGGAACCTTGTCGCCGGCTAACACCGACTGCAACAAGTCCTTGACTTGATCTCTGCGATTATACGAGACCATCGTAAACGTCGTTTTGTGCTCCATCATCCTCCGGGCGTGCCTTCAACAGCGGACCCCTCGATTCTGGCTTTCCGCCGACGTCGCGGGATAGTTGTTGCCAAAATCCCGCCGATCGCACAGACGACGAAGGCCATCGACAGCGCGATTCCTGCATCCAGCGTCCGTTGCGGACCGAAGGTCAACACGACGTCGCCGCCGCCGGGTCGAAGCCTCCAGCCGTTGGCGAAGCCGTTGACCATCAGATGTTCGAGCGAGATCCCGCCTTGCGTCGCCTTCCAACGGTCGTCAAACGAATCGGTCCACACGAGAAAAGGACCGTTGGTTCGGATTCGCATCTCGCCGGGGCGATCGTCCGTTATTTCCGCGCCGGCCATTACGCGCCGTGCGGGAGGCTGCAGCCGGGCGGCAGCGAGCACGAGCGATTCGACGCCCTGCACCCCCGGTTCGCGCGCGAAGATTCCGCAGAACCGTAACGCGAGCACGTGCGTGCCTGCTCGCAGCGGCGCTTGCGCCAAGCGAACGACCCGCTGCGATTCATTGCTGCGAACGCGCGACCCAACGCACGATGCGGCGCGTCCATCGAGCGTCAATTGCAACGCCAGCGATCGTCCCACGTCCTGCACCAATGCCGACACGTCGTAGATGCCGGCGTGTTGCAAACGTACGGTGGCGAACACGGCGCTCGGCGCGGCGGGAACGAACAGCACGCGCGGACGGTCGTGTCCATAGTAGACTTGATCGAAGCGATTGCCCGACGTTCGAAAATATGCCGGGGACGTGCTGGGCCCTCGCGCGTACGTCCAATGCATCCCGCCGAAATAGGAGTCGACCGCCTGCGTGCTGACGTTGGTCGACGAAAACCGGACCGACGTGGCATTACTCCACGTGGGGTTGCCGAGCTTTTTGAAACTCTTGAAGTCGAGTAGCGCGTCGAGCGGCGTAAAGCCGACGTCGACATTCGCTTGAAAAGCGTTGCGTTCGTCCGGTGCGAAGACTTGCACGTGCACGAACCGCGGTAAGCTCGAGTAGATTCGCAAGCCAAAGCCGGTCGCGCCCTTCGGCGCATGCGAAAGCGCGAAGGTCTCGTTTTCGCCGGCGCCCGACGCGAGGGTTCCCGAATAACCGGCAACCGGGCTGCCGTCGAGATGGAGGTTGCTTCGGATCAAGCGGAGCGGCAGCGACGACGGCCACGAAACGAACGTTGCGGCAGGCAGGATCGATTCGGACCATGTTTGCGAATCGGGCGACGCGATCACGGCGGGTTTCGCGCACGAAGCCGTCGCCTCGGCGAGCGCGAGAATCTCGTAGATGCCGGCTCGTTGCGGAGCGTACAGCAGGCAATCCGGCGCATACGCCTGCGCCACCGGAGCGTCGACGTTCCACAGCGATCGGTCGTCGAGCGACGCTTGCATCGTCGCGACCTTGCTGCGTCGCATCGCCTCTTCCAAATATGGCCTACGGTTTTGTCCGTACAGCCGCAAGCCAGCGTACGGCACGCCGATCGAGTGCACGACCAGGTTCTTGACCGCGGCCATCTTCAACAGCATGCGTTGTTGGGCCGGCGTTCCGCCGTCGGGAATGAGTTCGTCGAGCGCCTGCAGCAGCTCTTGCGTGGGCTCGTACGGCGTCCACTTGACGCCAAAGCCCATCGTCATGCTCGGCAAGAAACGAGTTTGCGGTTCGTCCGACGCCTCGAAATAGTAATCGAACACTCCGGGATGATAATAAAAGCCGGGCGAGACGGGCACGTACATCGTGCGGAATTCCCGATTAGCCGGTTCCCGTGCCATTGCAACGGTTGCGGATTCGCCTTCGCTTTCCGTAAACGGCCCGATCAATCCGAAGAAATTGCTGTGTAGAAAGAACCCCTGGCCATAACATACGACGATGGCTGCGCCGATCGCGACCCATACGGCCGGAAGGCGCCAGGCGAAGCTGCGCGCCGCCAGATACACCAAGATCGGAACGACCAGCGTGCCGACAAACATCAAATGTTGCGGCGTCCGCAGAAACAAACTATACGGAAGCAGCGCTTTGAATGCGAGAATGACGAACGGCCCGACCACCGGATTTCCGCCCAACGGCACCAACGCCGTCAACACAAAAAGCACTGCCAGAACGATTCCGATCGCGGAGGGCCTGCGCACCAGTGCCGTCACGACCAACGCCAACAATACGCCGTAGGCGAGAAAGAAAAGCGGCGCCGCCTGTGCGATCGCATGTTGATAGAACTCGCCCGGGAACGCGAGCATGGTGAGCGTCAACAAGGGATTTGAAAACTGCGCGAACACCGCCAGCGCGTCGGTGATCGGCGACACGTCCGCGATCGACTGAACGGGATGACCCCCACCCGCAACCGGCACCAACCAGTACGAACAGAGCGCGACGGTCGCGGCGGTAAGCGCGATCAACCGCACGACGGCGCGAACGGAGTGAGCGAAAACGAAACAGACGATCCACGCGACGGTCATGGAAAAAGCGAAGACTTGCACGGAAGCGAGCGAAGCGGCGAACGTCAGCGCCGCGCCCAACGCATAGGCGATCCAGTGCCGTCCGTCCGCGCGCACGCAGCGCAGCGAAAGTGCGATCGCGAGCGGGCTCAACGCGTCGGAGATGAGCGCGCTTTGATCCC
>JBDTKL010000268.1:0-3981 GCA_039935355.1 Candidatus Tumulicola sp. | reverse complement strand
CTGCCTGCGCCGTGTCGTTGCGGTCGTCGTAGGTGCGCATGCCCCACACGTGACCGATCGGTGTCGTGAAGCGGTTGGCTTCGTCGACCGCAGCTTGAACGCCGCGCACCACTTCGTTGCCGTACTTGCCTAACGGACCCGACAGCGTTACGCAAACACCGATGGTGTACTGCTGCAAAAAAGTATTGGGAAACGGAGCAGGTTGCTGAATCGGCACCGGCACGCGCACTTGCGCGTTGGCGCGCAGCGCGGCGCCGCTCGCGCCCGCCGCACCAATTGCGGTGAGGAACGCGCGCCGCTTCATGCGGGACGGCCGACGGCAAAGCCGATCGCGGCAGACGCCAAAAAGACGAGTGAAAATACCATATTTGCTGTGAAGACACGCTCGTTGAGCACGAAGACGTTTTCGCTGGCTTCCAACAGACGCTTCTCGTACACGATTAAAATCGCATTGGCAGCGACGCCGGCGTAATACGGCCAAGCGGCGTTCGCAATCCATCCGGCCGCTGCCAATGCCACCAGCATCGCGCCGTGCAAGGCCAGCGGTAAAACGTAGCCGCTTCGTTCCCCAAAGCGAGCCGGAACCGAAGCGATCCCTTGCTCGCGATCGACGCCGAGATCCATCAACGCATAGATGATGTCGAACCCGGCGACCCACAGCGTAACGGCGACGGACAACAACACGCCGGGGATTCCGATCCCACCCGCGACGGCCACGTAGGCCCCGAGCGGTGCCAGCCCGTCGACCGCGCCGAGCACGAAATGCGTCGTCCATGTGAACCGCTTGCATAGCGGATACGCCAGCAGCAGCACGGCCGCGATCGGCAATAGTTTAACGCACAGCGGATTGAGCATCCAGGCCGACCAGACGAGCAGCGCCAGCCCGGCAGCGGTCGCCCACAGCATCGATGCAGCCGATAGCTTGCCGCTAGCGAGGGCGCGCCGTGCGGTGCGCGGATTCCGGGCATCGATGTCGCGATCGAGATATCGATTGGTCGCCATCGCGGCCGTGCGCGCTCCGAGAACGGCCAGCGTGATCCACAGTAGCGCCAGCCACGACGGAATTCCGCGCGCGGCGACGATCGCACCCGCGTACGCGAACGGGAGTGCGAAGAGCGTGTGTTCGATCCGGATTTCTTTGAGGAAGACGCCGATCTTCAACGGGGCGGGCTTTCGTCGCCGAGTAAACGGCGTAACGCCGCGGCGCCTTGTCCCGACCATGCGTCGGACGTCGCGTTACCGGCGAGCGAAGCCAATCCGTATTCGCGCCAACGTTTGCTGACGCGCTGCCGCACGTCGTCGTTCATCACCATATCGGGCGGCCACTCGCGAGCGTATCCTTCGGACGCATCTTTGCGGGTTGCGTCGATACCGATCTTCGTGCCGTACGCGACGTTGTACGATCCGTGATCGAGGTCGTCGACCGGGCCGGGCATCATGACGATATCGCGATCGGGTGCTAAGTTGTTCAAAACGAACCATGCCGTGGCGCGCGTATCTTGCACGTCGACGTCGGCGTCGACGATCACCAGCGCGCGCGTCAACATCATCATGTGCCCGAGCCCCCACAGCGCGTTCATCACCTTTTTTGCGTGTCCGGGATAGGCTTTTCGAATCGACACGATTGCAAGATTGTGGAAACCGCCTTCGACCGGCAGATTCATATCGACGACTTCGGGCAGCACCATTTGCAACAGCGGCAAAAAGAGGCGTTCGGTGGCCTTCCCCAGCCACGCATCTTCCATCGGCGGTTTGCCGACGACGGTTGCGGGATAGATCGCGCGCCGCCGGCGCGTTAGGCACGTAACGTGAAACGTCGGATACGTATCGGCCAGACTGTACACGCCGGTATGATCGCCGAAGGGGCCTTCGGTGCGAAGATCGTCGTTGTCGACGTATCCTTCCAGCACGAATTCCGCGCCGGCCGGAACCAGCAGATCGACGGTTTTGGCGCGAACCAGCTCGACCGATCGTCCGCGCAGCAATCCAGCGAACGCGAATTCGTCGACGATCGGTGGTAGCGGCGCGGTGGCGGCGTACGTCAGCACCGGATCGGTGCCGATCGCAACTGCAACCGGGATTTTCCGGCCGGAAGCTGCGGCGTGCGCGCGTCCTTGCTTGTGTCGCTGCCAGTGCATGCCGGTTTCGCGCGGGCCGTACACTTGCATGCGATACATGCCGACGTTCGGACGCCCGGTTTTCGGATCGTTCGTGATAACCAGCGGCAATGTAACGAACGGACCTGCGTCGAGCGGCCATGTGGTAAGCACCGGAAGTTCGCGCAAATCGGGGCGGCGATCGACGACCTCGTGCACGGGTGCGTTCGAAACGATTTTCGGTAACGCATTGCGTAACGGCGCCAACGCGGCGAGCGCGCCGACGCGTTCCCGCAGCGACCTGCCGGGCGCCGGCACTTGCAACAGCCCGCGAAGACGGTCGGACGCATCGTCGAGCGAAGCGGCATCCAGCGCCATCGCCATCCGCCGGCGCGTGCCGAATTGATTCGTCAGCACGGGGAAGCGCGAGTTTGCGGGCCGCGAGAACAAGAGTGCCGGGCCGCCCGCTTTCACCACCCGGTCGGTGATTTCGGCGATCTCCAAATAGGGATCTACCGGAGCGGAAATTTCATGCAGTTCGCCCGACGCGCGCAAGGCATCGACGAAGGCGTGAAGGGATGCAAAGGGCACCGACCCGTGTTACGAGCGCGGCGCGGCCGCCCCTGTGCGGTTTATGCCATCGTGTAGGCCGGCAAGCTTGTGACGAAACGCGCCCCGCCGCCGTCGGAGGTTCCAACCGTCACCTCACCTCGATGGGCTTGTGCGATCCAGCGCACGATCGCCAGTCCGAGGCCCGTGCCTGGGCCATCCTCGCTGCGGCGATAGAAGCGTTCGAACACGCGCTCCCGATCGGCTTGGGGAATGCCCTCGCCGTCGTCTTCGACCACGATCTCGCAGGTACGACCGTCGTCGCGGGACGTCACGCGCACGTTTTCGCGTGCATGACGGATCGCGTTTTCCAACAAATTGCGCGTGAGCTCGCGCAAACGCCGCTCGTCGCCGTCGACGATTGCTACGGCCGGAATGCTGTCGATGCGAACGCCGCGCTGCGCGGCTAGTGGTGCGGCATCCCGCGCGCACCGCCCGACGATCGACGCGAGGTCGACCGGCTCGCAATGCAACGCTTCCGGCCCGGGACTGCGCGCGAGGGTGAGAAGATCGCCGACGATATCGGATGCTTCAAACGCTTGTGCCGCGATCGTTGCGAACGCTTCGCGTCGTGCCGGATCCGCGTCGGCGGCGTTGGCTTGCGCGACGCTCGTGATCGTGGTGAGCGGCGAACGAAGTTCGTGCGCCACGCCGGCTGCGAAGATGCGCTCGCGTTCCCGAGCGGCAGCGATGGGAGCGATCGACGCGCGCGCCAGAACGTACGATGCGACGGCGACGATGGCTACCAACGGAACGTCGATCGCGATGATAGCCAAAGCGACGGAGCGCATCGAGGCCCACAAGCCGGCCGCGGCTTCGGGCGTGCCGAGCGCCGGCTGCAATAGCGACGTGTATTGGCGTAAAACGAAGGCGTAGGCGCCGGCGTCGAGGGCGACGAGAATTGCGACGAACACGGCGAGATACAGCGCGGCGGTGCGCGCGATTAGCGAAGCAAGCGGTATCCTACGCCCCATACAGTATCGATCACCCGTTCGCCGCCGGCCTTCTTGAGCTTTCTGCGCAACTGGCTCACGTAGACGTCGACGATGTTGCTCGAGCCGTCGAAGTCGTCGGCCCAGATTTTTTCGAGGATTTGAATGCGGCTCAACGCGATGCCCGCATTGCGAACGAGATACTCGAGTACGCGAAACTCGGTCCCGCCGAGTTCGACCGGTACGCCGTTGTACGAAACCGCGCGGGCACCGAGATTCAGGGTCAATCGCCCGGCTTGCAGCACCGTGACCTGCGGCCGGTCGCCGCGCCGCACGATCGACTG
>JBDTKL010000267.1:0-3516 GCA_039935355.1 Candidatus Tumulicola sp. | reverse complement strand
GACTCGCCCTCGACGATGCGACAACTGGAAACGTTCGAACAAGCTATGGCGCCGGCAACACCGCTGTTCGAACAGCACGGCATCTCGCCGATACGGCACATCGCCGCATCGGCAGCCGCCATGCTGTGGCCGCAAACGCGTTTGGATATGTCCCGGTTCGGCATCGCGCTGTACGGATTGTGGCCGTCGCAGCAAACCCGCGAAGCGATGAACTCGCACGGACTAGATCTGCAACCGGCACTATCGATGACGTCGACGCTGGCGGTCACTCGCAGCGTACCGGCCGGGTCGCCGATCGGCTACGGCGCGAGCTATCACGCTCCGCGCGATATGCGCGTCGGCGTCGTTCCAGCCGGCTACGCCGACGGTATCCCGCGACTGCTTTCAAATCGAGGATCGTTTTTGGTCGACGGCGCCCTCTGCCCGATCGTCGGACGCGTCGCGATGAACGTCACCGAAATCGACCTTACCCGCGCGCCGAACGCGCACGCAGGCTCTACCGTTACGTTGATCGGCCGAGACGGTGGCGCGAGCGTTACCGCCGACGATTGGGCGGCGTGGAGCGAGACGATCAATTATGAAATCGTCGCGCGGCTACCGTCGGAACTGCCGCGGGACTACGAAGAATAAGAAGCTAGACTACGCGACGGCTTCGATCGCCGCGCGCAGGTTGAGCGTGCCCTTATACAGTGCGCTACCGACGATGCACGAATCGACCGTCAGCGGCACTTCGCGCTTGAGCGTCAGCAAATCGTTGATATTGCGCGCGCCGCCCGACGCCGTAATCAGCACTTCGGCCGCATTGGCAACCGCGTTGAGCGCGTCGATGTCGTAACCCGCGCCCATTCCGTCGTGCTGAATTTCGGTGAAGATCACGCGGGTTACGCCCCATTGCGCCACGCGTTTCACCAACGCGTCGCGATTGACGGGCGTTCGCTCTTGCCAGCCGTGGGTGGCAACTTGCGTTCCGCGCGCGTCGATGCCGGCCAACACGCGGCCGGGGAAGCGACTGATGATGTGACGCGACAGGCGCTCGTCTTCAACCAGCAGCGTTCCGATAATGATTTCGGCCGCGCCGGCGTCGAATGCCGCTTCGGCGTGCCGAACGGCGCGCAGGCCGCCGCCGGTTTGCACCGGCACGTCGACTGCAGAACAGATGCCCTCGATGGCCGACAGATTTTCGCCCGATCCAAAGGCGCCGTCGAGATCGATCACGTGTAATCGCGTCGCGCCGGCCTGCACGAAGGTTTTGGCGCGCTCGGCCGGGTCGCCGTCGTAGGTGGCGGTGGTGGTGGGGTCGCCGCCTTCCATCCGCACGCATTTTCCGCCGCGCAAATCGATCGCGGGAATAACGATCACGTCAAGAGTTCCTTGCCACGGTGCCGTCGCGCTTGTCGATCGGGACGAACGGTCCTGCCGGCGGGCCGTCGTACGTCGCTTGCGGACGGATGAGACGATTATCGGCTAATTGCTCCAAAATATGCCCGGTCCATCCGGCGATCCGGCCGCACGCGAACAGACACGTAAACTCGTCGCCTGGGATGTTGAGATCGGCCAACACGGGTGCCGTGTAGAAGTCCACGTTGGCGTAAATCGTATTGTCCGGCTTTTTCTCTTGCAACACTTTGCGGCTAGCTTCTTCTAAGCTATGGGCGATCTCATACCAGCGGCTCGAACCTTGATGGTCGGCCAGCTTGTGCGCCATCTCTTCTAAATGACGCGCACGTGGATCGCGCACCTTATATTCGCGATGCCCCATGCCCATGATGCGCTCGTTGCGTGCCAGCGCGTCGCGAACGTATTGCTCGGCGTTTTCGGGCTCGCGGACCTCGGTCAGCGTATGATAGGACGCACTGGCAGCGCCGCCGTGCAGATCGCCTTGCAGCGTCGCGAGCGCGGCCGTAACCGACGCATACACGTCGGCACGGGTCGACGCGGCGACTCGCGCGGCAAACGTGGATGCGTTGAACGAGTGATCGGCGAGTAACACGAAATACCGGTCGAGCGCGCCGGCTTCGATTGCGTGCGGAACCTTACCAGAACGCATGTATAAGAAGTTCGCGGCTTGCGACAGATCGGCGCGCGGATCGACCGGCTCCAATCCGCGGCGGATGCGATCCCATGCCGCCACGATCGTCGGCATTTTGGCGACCAATTCGATGGCGGTGTGCACGTCGGATAAATGTTCGCCATGTGCGTTGACGGGCGAAAACAAACCCAACCCACTGACGATCGTACGCAGCACGTCCATCGGCCACGCCGATTTCGGCACGTTCTGCATCGAGCTGATGAGCGGTTCCGGCAACGAACGCCGGGTACCCAGCTCGCGACGCAGCGTTTCCAGTTCGATGCGGTTCGGAAGACGACCGTACAACAGCAAGTGCACGACTTCTTCGAACGTTGCGTTCGGAGCGAGATCGTCGATGTCGTAACCGCGATAGGTTAACCGGCCGGTCGTGCCTTGAACGTTACTGAGCTGGGTTGATCCGACGACGACGCCTTCTAGGCCGCGATCGACAACGGTTGGCAAAGAGATCCTCCAGTGAAGCGCTCCGAAGGGGCGGAGCGTTCGAGTGTTTCTTGGCGACCGTGGCGGCTCGCCTGCACCCCCCAGACGAAAAACGCTCGGGAAGCGCGAAATGTCACTCCGTGCTGCGACTTCTCACGAACCGAGCGTCCGATAGCTCGTAGGGGGCGTTACGGAAGCGGCTTACGCGACCGCGTCACGCAACTCGCCGCGAGCGAGCGCATACCCGAGTAGACGGTCGACCAACGCCTCATAGGTGATGCCAACACTCGCACAGGCTTCGGGGAAGATGCTGGTGGCCGTCAGGCCCGGCAGCGAATTTATTTCGAGTATCTGCGGACGCTGATCGTTGCTAACGATGAAATCCGTTCGCGAGCAGTCGCGAAGCCCGAGCAGCCGGTGTGCCGACAGCGCGAGCATTTGTAAGCGCGCGGCAAGATCTTCGTCGATCTGCGCCGGTACGATGTGCGTGCTCCCGCCCGGTTCGTATTTGGCGTCGAAGGTGTAGAACGCATCGCGGTTCGGCACTATTTCCACGATCGGCAACGCTTCTTCGCCCAACACCGCACACGTAAACTCGCGGCCCTCGATAAACTCCTCAGCCAAAATCTGCGAATACGATTTCGAGGCCGACAACATCGCAGCCGTCCATTGTTCGTGCGTGCGCACGATCACGACGCCGATGGCCGAACCTTCGAAACGCGGCTTTACGACCAGCGGCGGGTCGAGCGAACCCGGCAGCAGTGGCAACGTGCCGCCGCTCAAATCGAACAAATCCCACGCTGCGGTCGGGAGGCCTTCGGCGGCCAGCAGTTTCTTCGTAAGGTGCTTGTCCATCGACAGCGACGACGCTTCGACGCCGCTGCCGGTGTACGGAATCGAGAGGTAATCCAGCAGCGCTTGCACGTGGCCGTCTTCGCCACCCGGGCCGTGCAGCGCGTTGAACACCGCATCCGGCGCGAGCGAGCGGATTCGTCGAAAAAGCGATC
>JBDTKL010000266.1:0-2801 GCA_039935355.1 Candidatus Tumulicola sp. | reverse complement strand
AACGCAGCCGGTACCGCACGTCCCTTACGATTTTTGATCCAGCCAACGCCGGGAATACGTACCTTACGCTGGGTAGCATTGAACTTTAGCGCGTTATTACCGTGCGGGAACTCCAACTGTTGCCAACGCCGGAAACTTTTAAAGCGCGGGAAGCCCGGCGTTTGGCCACGACTTATCCGGCGAAAGAACGCACGAAATGCCAATTCTAGACGGTGCAGCACGGCATCTTCGCATTCGCGATATACCCCTGCGACGCGCCGGTCGTCTTTGCGCAAAGCTGTGACCTCGGTGTATTGTTGCTTTCTAGAGAGCGCGGTGCCGCATTTACGATATGCGTCACGGCGCTGTTCGAGCAGGGCGTTATAGAGTTGTCGGGTTACGTCCAGCATAAAAACAAGTTGCGACGCCTGGTGTGGAGTAGGATACAGCCGAATTAGCTCGATGCGCTTCATTGTATGTCCAGCGTAGCGACTTGCGATGCCACATGTATGGCACTTAACTCGGTGCACAAACAGTATTTTCAAAAAGTCTTTCCTTGGTTGAGGTAGAGGTGTTCGACGATCGGTCCGAGCGCGTCGGCCGGTAAGAACGTTAGTGCGCCGACGATGACGATCACGCCGAGCAGCAACACGACGAACACTGGCGAGCTGGTGCGGAACGTGCCCTTGTTCTGCGGTACGGCTTGTTTGCCGGCGAGCGCGCCGGCGAGCGCCAGCGTTGGAATCGCGACGGCGAAGCGTCCGAAGAACATGTTGATGCCGGTCGCGATGTTGTAGAACAAGTTGGTGCCGAGGCCGGCGAACGCCGAACCGTTGTTGGCGTTGGTCGACGTGAAGGCGTAGAGCATTTCTGAAAATCCGTGCGGGCCGCTATTGTTGAGCGTCGCAGTGCCGGCCGGCGTGATCGCGGCCAGGGCTGTCGGTATCAGCGACAACGCGGGCGTGACGAGAATCGCCAGCACGGCGAACTGGATCTCGCGGCGTTCGATTTTCTTGCCGAGGAACTCGGGCGTTCTGCCGACCATGAGGCCGGCGATAAACACCGTCAGCACGACGAAGACGAGCATGCCGTACAAGCCGCTGCCGACGCCGCCGAAGACGATCTCGC
Organism: Candidatus Tumulicola sp.; assembly: GCA_039935355.1. GTDB lineage: Bacteria > Vulcanimicrobiota > Vulcanimicrobiia > Vulcanimicrobiales > Vulcanimicrobiaceae > Tumulicola. The sequence continues at coordinate 1,694 of JBDTKL010000266.1, read as the reverse complement.
CCAGCTGCATGTTGACCAGCGGCATCAGACCGCCGAGCGGTTCGAACGAGTCGTGCATGGAGTTCACCGCGCCGCACGACGTGTCGGTGGTGACGGTGGCGAATAATGCGGACGACGCGGCCCCGAAGCGGCATTCTTTGCCCTCCATGTTGGCGCCGCTGACGCCCATGTGATGGACGATCGGATTGCCCCCGGCTTCGGCCCAATACGTGATGGCGAAGCCGGCGAAAAATAGTAACGCCATCGCCGTGAAGATTGCCCATCCTTGGCGTTGATCGCGCACCATGCGTCCATACATGTAGGTGAGCGCTGCGCCGAGCAACAGGATCAACAACATTTCGATGATGTTGGAAATGCCGCTGGGATTTTCGGTGGGCGAGGCCGAGTTGGCGTTAACGAAGCCGCCGCCGTTGGTGCCGAGTTCCTTAATGACTTCCTGGCTAGCCATAGGGCCGCCGGTGATCGTTTGGGTTTGGCCCGTCGTGGTCTTTATGTCTTGGTAGGCGTTAAAGTTTTGCGGCACGCCTGTGCAGACGAGCGCGAGGCCGATGACGATCGATGCCGGCAGCAGAATGTAGAGCAGCGACCGCGTAAGGTCGACCCAGAAATTACCGAGCGTTTTTTTCGTGGTTCGCGTTATACCGCGGACCACGGCGACCGCGATCGCGAGACCTGCGGCGGCCGAGACGAAGTTGTGCCAGGCCAGACCGGCCATCTGCGAGAGATAACTCATCGTGCTCTCGCCCGAGTAGAACTGCCAATTGGTGTTGGTGGTGAAGCTCATGGCGGTGTTCCACGCGAGATCGGGCGCCATGTTATCGAAGTGTTGCGGGTTAAAGGGCAGCCACTTTTGCGTGCGCAGCAGAATGTAGAGATAGGCGACGCCGATGAGCGAGAACGCGAGCAGCGCGAGCGCGTAGACGATCCACGACATCTCTTGATCTTCGCGCACGCCCGTGATTTTGTAGATCGCGCGCTCTATTGGTCGCATGACGGGCGTGAGCCAGGTCTTACGGCCTTCGTAGACGGCGACGAGGTACAGTCCGGTGGGTTTCGTCAGCGCGAGTACTGCCGCGAAGAACAGCAGCGCTTGGATCCATCCTATGGCGGTCATCTGTTGTTAGAACCGTTCCGGTCGCAGCATTGCGAAGATGAGGTAGGCGAGGCCGAGTACGGCCAGCGCGAGTCCGATGGTGTCGTCAGCGTTCACTTTTTGCTTGCGCTCGCTCTAGACTCGTTCGCAGCCCGCGATATAGCGGTCCAGAACTGTGAAGCATATGGCGGTCAGGATGACCAAGGCGATTTCGAGCATTTGGCCTATTATCGGCCGCTCGGGTTGGCCGCGCCACCCTCCGAACGGATCATCCATTCGGACGCTTGACGTTATCGTTTTGATTGCGAGGATTAGCGGCGATCACGTTTACATGCTTACGCTGGTTGTTGCTTGCGCCACTCTGCGGTGCGCTCTTGGCCGCCGCGCCGGCGGCCCCGTTGCCGTAGCCGTCTCCCGTGCCCACGCCGGCCGATCCGTGCGGGTCGCTGCCGTCGATCGTGAACCGGCCGACATTTGGGACCGGAGTGTGCACGGTTCGAACCGGCCACGTCGATGTTGAAAACGGCTATGAGAATCTGACGACCACGGGCGGTTCGAATACGGTATCGTATCCGCAGTCGCTGATTCGGATCGGGACGTT
>JBDTKL010000265.1:0-5296 GCA_039935355.1 Candidatus Tumulicola sp. | reverse complement strand
TGATTCCGCACGACGTCTCGCTACGCGGCCGGATGGGCAGCGGCAGCATCATCATCGTTATCGCGACGGACGCACCGCTCGACAGCCGCCAATTGCGCGCGCTAACGCTGCGCGCCGCCATGGGCATGGGTCGCGTCGGCCTAACGTCATATCTCGGCAGCGGCGATCTGATCGTGGCGTTCTCGACGTCGCATGTGTTCGTTCGCACGGCAGACTTCACGGTCTCCCCGCCCACCACGCCGATTCTGGAAGATGAAGACACCCTCAACGGTATTTACGGTGCGACCGTCGAGGCAACCCAGGGTGCGATTTACGATGCGCTCTTCGAAGCGCACACGTTGACCGGCCGCAATGGGGCGACCGTCTATGCCATGCCGGTCGACCGCGTCATGCAAATGCTCCGCTTAGCCGGCGCGATCTAGGAAATCGGGACGCCCGTGCGCTTGGGTTTCCCCCGTTTGGCACGCTGGATGCCGGTTCTTGCGATCGCGGTCATCGCAGCTTGCAGCAGCAGCCCCATAACGCCGGCACCCGCTCCCGGCTCGTCGTTTCCGCCCGCCACCGTCGCGCGGATAAACGCTGCGGTGAACACGTGGTTCGCTATGTTATAACGCGCCCGGTGCGATCGTAGGAATCTATCTGCCGAAGGAAGGCACCTACGAGTCGGCGCAGGGTATGGCGGATCCGAAGACCGGCAAGCCGATGCAACTGAACGACCACGTGTGCATCGGTAGCGTAACGAAAACGTTCACGGTTACCGTCTTACTACAATTGGTTCAAAAGAACATCGTGGCGCTGGACGATCCCGTCAGCAAATACGTATCGTTCGTGCCGAACGGCAATTCGATAACGCTCCGTATGTTGGCCAACATGACCGCCGGACTCTACAACTATGCCGCCGAAGAAAAGTTCGCGCGCGAGCTGTTCGACCATCCGTCTCGAACGTACGCTCCGCGTCAAATCCTCAAGGTGGCGTTTTCACACCCGCCTGATTTTGCGCCCGGTACGGCTTGGAACTACAGCAATAGCAACACCGTGCTGCTCGGCGTTATCCTCCAAAAAGTCACCGGAAAAACGATGGGCCAGTTATATGCGGAGTATTCGTTCGCGCCGCTCGGGTTAACGAATACCGCATGGCCCTCGACATCTTCGAAATTACCCGAGCCCTACGCACGCGGCACGACCGTTAATCCGTTCACCGAGAAGAAGTCCGACGCGACCAACTGGAATCCAAGTTGGGCCTTTACCGCCGGCGAGATGATATCGACACTGCAAGACCTCAGGATTTGGGCCAAGGCATGTGCGACCGGTGCGCAACTATCGCCCGCATTGCAACAGCGACGCCTCACCTGGGTGACGTTTCCGCCGCTAAAGCCGGGCAATACGTACGGCCTCGGTATCATCGACAAGACTGGATGGATCGGCCACGAGGGTTCGATTCCGGGATACACGACGATGTCGTACTATCTGCCGGGTGAGGATGCGACCATGATCGTGTTAGTCAACACCGATATAAAGACGGATGGAAAGAGCCCGGCGTTTGTGCTGTTCCGCGCGCTCGCTGAAATCGTCACCCCTAATAACGTACCCCTCTGGCGCGACGGGGTGTGAGGTTCGATTAAGGCCTGAAAGGCGGAGCTGGTGATGGCGGCGCGCTCGGACTCGGAGATTGAATCATCTGGCGCAATTGACTGGGATCGATATAGATCGTATCGTTACCGCTGGTCGACTGCGTGTCGCCGCTGGTATTGAAATAGAAATCGCGCTTCGCGTTTCCGTCGCTGCATGAAGCGCTGACGATCGTGTACGCCAGTGGATTTTGGGAGTCGGATTGGAACCGCGATGCCGTCTGGATCCAGTGGCCGTTGGTGCCGCACGTCGTTTTCGGTAAAAAGACTCCGATCCACGTGGAAGTAAAAAATACGTGCGAAGGGCGTATCCAGATCGCTTGCTCGAGCGACGTTCCATCGCCGCCGGTGGCTGCCGGACCCACCGAAAACGTCGCCAGAAATCTGGGTGAAGCAACCAACTGTATAAAGCTCAGCGCATTGGCGCGGAACTCGTAGACCCAGGCATACGGTAGCGAGGTATACCAAAGGTCGAGGGAACCGTCGTCGGAATTCGTCGCTTCGCGCGTTGCGCCCCCAAGTTTTGCCCTGACTTGATCGGGTGTTTGGCCGAAGGCGATTCCATTCGGATCCACGTATTTCAAGCTGTTGAATCGGTTCAACAGCGTCAACGATTGGACCACATTGTTCTTGACGATGATATCGAGATACGTCCCGCCGCCATGCGTTAGATACCGCCAAATAACGGTCTCGCCGGTCTTTTCAATTTTGATCGGATCGCCGAGAGACGCACGTAGCGAGGCCGTCGGCGCGCCTATAGCGACCCCTTCAAACGTGCCGGTGAAGGACACGCGCTGCGTTGGTTGTGGGGTTTGGGCCTGCAATGTACCCGAACACACAAAGAAAAGCGTTGCGAACGCTAGCGCAAGGAGCGCCGGGCGCGGCGGTCGTGCGAACATGGTGCTTGCTTGCGCGGAACGCTTCAAAGCCCTTTCAGCCAAAGGTTTGGCATAAGCCACCTGTAAGAAGCTACCCATGTTAAAAGCCGGCGATAAAGTCTACATCGATGGTACGAACGAGGAGGGCACGGTGAAAGAAGTGCACCCGCACGAAGTCGTCGTTCGCGTCAAGACGTTGCAAGGGCATGAAGAACGAAAGTACGCCAACGAAGCCTTACGCCTCGACCCCACCATGAACGAAGCTTCCGACTACATCGATCATTAAAGGCGCTCCTCAAGGAGCGCCGTCGCGAAGTTACGCGATCAGTTCGCGTTCGACCAGAATGCTACGCGGATCGATCAGGTGCTTGTTCAAGCCGAGTTTGGCAGGTGAAACGCCGAGCGCGAGCGCGACGAGTTGCGGAAGATGAAACGTCGGCAGATCGGTGCGGCCCCAGCGCGCGGCCGAGTCGGCTTGATAGCCGTCGAGCGCGAGATGGCACAGGGGGCACGGCGTGATCACCGCTTCGGCGCCGTGATCTGCGGCCATGCGCATGTTCTGTCCGACCATGTCGGCTGCCACGTTTTTCTTTTCTAACTGAATGTGGAAGCCGCAGCAACGCGTCTTGCCGGCGTAATCGACCGGCTCGCCGCCGATCGCCGTGACCACGTCTTCGAGTGAGTGCGGATTGCGTGCCGATTCCCAACCGTTGACGCTTTCCGGACGGATGATGTGGCAACCGTAGAATGGGGCCACTTTCAAACCGTTGAGCGGACGCACGACCATCGAGCTGAGTTTATCGAGGCCGATGTCGTCGATCAGCAGCCAGAGCAAATGCCGCACTGTGACGTTGCCTCGGTACTTCGCGCCGAACTTGCTCAAAATACCGTTGGCTTGATCCATGCGCTCGTCGCTCTCGAGCAGTTCTTTGTTGGCCGCGCGCATGTGGCCCGTGCACGTCGAGCAGATCGTGATGACGTCGTCCAGGCCGAGGGCTTCGGCCTGCGCGTACGTGCGCGCATTGAGCACGCGAGCGATGTCGCGGTTCACATCGTTCACGACCGAGGCGCCGCAGCACGATGCCGCGGTGAGTTCGATCAGCTCGATGCCCAGCTTGTCGGCCAGCAGCATCGTCGAGTTGAACAGTTCTTTACACGATTCTTTGGCGACGCAGCCCGGGAAGAAACCGTAGCGGCGCGTGCGCGCCGATTTGGTGCGGGTGTGAGCGTCGAGGGGAAGATTGTCGATCGTTGCGGTGGACATTAGCTGACGGGAACCTCCAGAGCATCAAAAATCGTGCGGACTTCGTCGACCTTCGGAATCGGCTTGACGAACGGCGGAGGCAGCTTGCCCTTTAACGCCATACGCAACCCCAACGGTGCGACGCTCAGCAGACCGCGCACGTTGAAGCGCCCGATCGTGCCTTGAATGACTTCGGTTTCGGCCAGCATGCCGGTCTGTTTGATCGTTCTAGCAACGACTAATGCGTGCTGCGGCCCGCGATGATTCATCATAACACCGTCCTGCACGGCCGCGCGTTTCACATCCACGATCCGGTCATGCGGATCGACGTGCTTTGGACAATACGAACACGCATAGCAGTGCGCGCATAGCCACAAGTAATCTTCGCTGATTTGCGCGATGCGCTCTTTGCGCTGGCCGTCGCGCACGTCTTCGATGAAGCGATAGGCATACGCGATGGCGGCCGGGCCGGCGAACGACGGATCGACGCTGACCACCGGGCAGAGTGCGTAGCAGGTGCCGCACATCACGCAGTTGGCGACGTCCACCAGCTTTTTCATGTCCTCGGGCGAGACGCGGCGCTCGGTTGGGTGCTCCGAATCATCGTCTTTCGGTTGCAGGTATGGCTTCAGTCGCGAGTACTTGTCCCAGAACGGATCCATGTGCACGACCAAATCTTTCATCGGCTGAAAGTTTGGCATCGGGTCGACCGTCACGACGTTCTGGTCGTTCATCACCGTGTTGCACGGGGTCTTGCACGCCAGACTGGTCACGCCGTTGATGTTCATAGAACACGAACCGCAGATCGCCGAGCGGCACGACCGCCGGAAGCTGATCGATCCGTCCACGTCGGCCTTGGCCGTCTCCAGCGCGTCGAGCACGGTCATCGTCTCCGGCACGTCGATCGTCACCGCATCGCGGTGCGGAACGACGTCGAGGGCCTCGTCGAAGCGGAAGATATCGAGCGTAATATTCGCCATCGGTTAGTACGATCTCACTTGTGGGTCGAACTTGGTGATCGTCACGGCGCGCGAGTAATCCAGGCGCGGCGGGCCGTCGGGCTGGCGCCACGCCAGCGTGTGTTTGAGCCAGTTTTGGTCGTCCCGTTCGGGGAAATCGGTGCGCGCCTGCGCGCCACGCGATTCGGTCCGAGCCTGCGCGCTGGTCGCGAGCGCCAGTGCCGCGTCGAGCAAGAAGTCGGTTTCGAGCGCACCCACCAGATCGGTGTTGAACGTAGCGGATTTATCCATCACGTAGGCGTTTTGGTCGAACTCGCGGCGGACGCGCGTCATCTCGTCGATAGCGGTGCCTAATCCAGCCGCATCGCGGAAGATGAAGGTGTTTTCGCTCATCGTTTCGTTCATCGCGCGGCGCAGCTGCGGTGCGCGCGTGCCACTGGTTCGCGACATCAGCCCGCGAATGCGCTCGCGTTCGGCGTCGAGCGTCTTCTCCGACGGTTTTCCGCCGCCGTGATCCTTGATGTAACCCAGCGCGTGGGTCGCGGCCCGCGCGCCGAAGACGATCGTCTCGAGCAGCGAGTTGCCGCC
>JBDTKL010000264.1:0-13646 GCA_039935355.1 Candidatus Tumulicola sp. | reverse complement strand
CCAAACTCACCGGCGCCGGCGAAGTCGAACTGGCCGCGACGCTCGCGCGCCTTTCCGCCGACTACGCCGAACGCGGACTGGTCGTACGCGAAGTCGCCGGCGGGTATCGCTTCGCGTCGTCGCCGCTGGCTCGCGATGTGGTCGAATCGTATTTGCTTCCGCCCAGAAACACCTTATCGACTCCGGCCCTCGAGGCGCTGGCGATCGTCGCGCACATGCAGCCGGTCACCCGCGCCGAAATTGAATCGATTCGCGGCGTCAATTCCGACAGCGTCGTGAACACGTTGCTCGATCGCACGTTCATCGCTGAAGCCGGCCGCAAAGACGTGGTCGGGCGCCCGATGCAATACACCACGACGCCGTTTTTCTTAGAATCGTTCGGCTTGAGTTCGCTGGACGAACTGCCCGAGCTCGAGCTTGAGTCCGGTCAAGCCCTCGAACTCGGCCTCTCACAACCTACCTAACACGCTATGAGAATTGGGATGCACGTTCGCACCGGGGGCGGCTATGCCGCCGCCGTGCAGCACGCTACCGCGGCCGGTTGTACCGCGCTGCAAGTGTTCTCGTCGAATCCACGCACCTATCGCGTCACGCCGCCCGACGAAGTCGCGCTCGGCGAGTTTGCGCGCCTGCGGCGCGAAGCGAATCTCGATCCGTGCGCGATTCACACCGCGTACCTGGTGAATTTGGCGAGCGACGATCCAAAGATTTTCGCCGGATCGGAGCGTCTGCTGCGAGCCGACCTCGACGTCGCGCGCATCGGCGGGATGCGTTTCGTTAACACCCACTTGGGTTCGTACGGCGAGCGCGATCGCGAGGACGGATTCCGTGCCATCTGCGCGGCGCTAGAACGCGCGTTGTCGGATATCGCGCCCGAGGTGTTTTTGGTTCTCGAAAACTCCGCCGGTGCCGGCAACCTAGCCGGCGGCACGCTCGAAGAACTCGGGCGCATCGTGCGGACGGTCGGGCATCCGCAGTTGGGCGTGTGCCTCGATACCGCGCACGCGTGGGCGGCCGGGTATCGTATCGACTCCGCCGGGGAAGTCGACCGCTTCGTCGAGAGCGCCGAAGCCGAAATTGGGATCGACCGCATCTTGATGTTCCACTTTAACGACACGCAAGTGGAATTGGGCGCAGCGCGCGACCGCCATTGGCACATCGGCGACGGCAGGATCGGCTTGGACGGCTTTCGGGCGCTGATCGCGCACCCGGAGCTGCGCGAGAAGACCGCCATTTTGGAAACGCCCGGCAGCGATGACGACGACGTTCGCAACGTGCAAACGGTCTTGGCGCTCGAGCGCGGCGCTAATCGCGCCCGCGCTTCCGATGGCTAACGGCGGCTTCGTTCGCGCCATAGCGCATTTCGATATCGACGCATTCTACGCCAGCGTCGCGGTTCGTGACGACCCGCGGTTGCGCGGATTGCCGGTGGCCATCGCGGGCTCGAGCCGCCGCGCGGTCGTGTTAACTGCGTCGTACGAAGCCCGGCCGTTCGGCGTGCGTTCGGCCATGCCGTTGTACCGGGCGAAAGAAGCGTGTCCGCAGTTGGTCGTGGTGCCGCCCGACATGCAAAAATATCGAGCCGTATCGCGCGAGGTGTTCGCGATTTTCAACGCACGTTCGAACGCCGTCGAAGGTTTGTCGCTCGACGAAGCGTTCGTCGATCCGGGCGACGTCTCGTTCGATCGGGCGGTCGAGTTCGCCGGCGAGCTTCGTCGCGACGTTCTGGCCGCGACGGGTTTGACGATTAGTGCGGGCATTGCGACCGGCAAACTGGTTGCGAAGATTGCATCGGATAGCTGCAAGCCCGACGGTTTGCTGGCGATCGCACCCGGCACCGAAACCGAATTCCTCGCGCCGATGGCGGTTGGCAAACTGTGGGGGATCGGCCCGAAAACCGAGAGCCGTTTGAACGCGCTCGGCATCGCGACCATCGGCGATTTAGCTCGCGCCGAGGGACTCGAGAGCGTCTTCGGCTCGTCGGCCGCGCGAATGCGCGACCTGGCCGTGGGAATCGACGCGCGACGGCTCGAGACGGGACGCGAAACGAAGTCGATCTCGACTGAGGAAACGTTCGAATACGACGTGCGCGACGAACGCGAACTGGTGTCGATGTTACGCATACAGGCGATAGAACTGGCCCAAAAACTTGCAGAAGAAAATGCGATCGCGCGTACCGTCGGAATCAAAATTCGTCGCGGCGACTTTAGCACCATTGGCCGTCAGACGCACTTGGCCGAGCCGACTCGTTCGGCGCGGCGAATCTTCGATGCGGCGGTCGTCTGTCTTAAGCGTGCCGAATTACGTGGCGCTCCGGTGCGATTGCTGGGCACGCGCGTGGCCTCGATCGAAAGCGGCGGTGCGGTACAGATCGGGTTGTTCTCGCGCACTGCGTCATGATGCTTCGCGGGCGCCCGCACCCGTCTGATTCCAGGCGCGTAACTCTTCGAACATCTCGGGCGCCGTTACGCCTCGCGTGGCCCGCTCCGACGCCGTGACAACAACGCTGCAACGCGCGCGAGCCACCGCATAGGCGAACGCATCCCGTTCGCGTGTGTAATATTTTTCGGCCGCTTTCGTCGCGGTAACGTAGTAACTGAACTTCGCGGTGCGCGAGACGCGCGCTTCGCCGACGTTCTCGCGCGGTACGACGCCAAGGCGCGGACTCATAAGGAAATTGTCGGGGGCGTACCAGAGCGGAAACGAGCCCGGTCGAACGCCGGCGACGACCACGTGGTCGAACTCGCGGCCACGCACCGCGTCGATCGATGCGAGGCTGACGCGGCCGCCGGCGTCGGAATCTTCGCACGTTTCCAAGTCGCTCGACGCGCGCGCCCGCGCGAATTCGAGCACGTCGGACAGGGTGCTGCTCGGCGATTCTCGTTCGAACGCCCGCAAACGCTGCAGCAAGCGGTGCAGCACGAGTTGTTGCGCCGTAGCGCGTGCGGATCCGGGTTCGCCTTCGCGCGCCAGGCCTTGACTCCAAACCGTTCGAGCCAGTTCTTCGATGCCGGTTCGCCCGAGAAGCGACGTCCAGTTCGCGCGCAGTTCGCGAAAGCGCAGCAGCGTCGTTCGAGCGTCATCCCGCAGATCCGCATCTCGCTCGCCGCGCAGAACGTTCCAACCGAGCCGCAGATCGCGTTTGGCATCCCACCGGCTCGCTCGTTCCGTCGGTGCCGGCTCGTTGTCGAGGACGAACAGCGGCGTTTGCGGATCCGACGGCTCGGCGCATAACATCGCGAGCGAAGCATCCGATAGTCCGAGCGCCGGATTGGAAAGCGTGCGCAGCAGCCAGTCGTGTTTAAACGGATCGTAGGCGTTCCACAGCAGCGCGGTCGCGTCGAGAGCGCGCCGGTCGGCAAAGGTATTGACGTCGCCGAGCGTGGCCACCGGAACGTCGAGCTCGAGCAACGCGGACTCGTACCGCTCAACATGGCGGACCGAGCGGAACAGCACCGCAATTCGCTCGGGCGGCGTGCCGGCGTCGATCCATTCGCGCACGCAACGCGCGATAAACTCGGCTTCCTCGTGGGCGGTTTTAGGACGAAAGAAGCGCAACTGCGTTCCATCGTTAGCGAACGGCATCGCCGCGCGCCGGACGATCGCCGCTCGCGCCGCGAGCAACACCGGCGGCGAGCGAAACTGCTCGGTCAACTCGATACGCTCGACGCCTTCGATCGCCGTCACGTTTCGGCCGGCCAGCGTCACGCCCGCGAGACCGTCCCCGAAGACCAGCCGCAACAGTGCCAGCTCGGCGCTCGTCATGCCGTCGGCATCGCCGACCAACACGAAACGAGGATGCGATACGATCGAGGCGGTTGCCGGATCGGCGCGCAACGCCGCGACCGCCATGCTTACCGCGTCGCGAGCGGTCATGCATCCGGATGCCGCGACGTCGACGACGTATCTGCGATACAACGCCGCAAGAATTTTCGTGAGGTCGACTTCGCGCCGGTACTGTCGCTGCAGCTCGGCAGCATCGACTGCGAGCGAGTCGTGGTAGTCGCGTTTGAGCGCCGACAACAGGCGCGGATCGACGAAATTCGGCGGGCGTCCATAAAATTCGGTAGCTCCCGCTAGCGCGCGTCGCTGGAAGGCGTCGGGACCGAGATCCTGTTCGAGCAACCGGCGAATCAACCGGAATGCCGAGTTGAGGAAACGCGCGGGCGAACGCAATCCCGGCACTTCCGGATCGAGCTGCTCGGCCGAAAAGGCGCTCCAATCGAGCGCGAAGAGCGGTTCGCACGCACGTGCGAACGCGCTCTCGGCTTCGACGTCGTCGACGATCCGCACGCCGTGTGGCAACCAAAGGCGACCCAAGCGTGCGAAGTCGTCCCGATCGCGCAAGCGCAGCACGTCCCCAGTCGGGTACGACTCCCCCAGCCGCTTCAAACGCGCGTCGAGCGCGACGGTTTTGCCGGTGCCGGCATCGCCGCTCGCGATGACGCACGCGTCCTCCGGCGCATCGACGATACGCAGTTGCTGCGAGCCGAGGGTGATGCTCATTGTCCGAACCGCGACGGTTCGGGTGGCGGACGGTAGGTGCAGGCCGTTGCGTACGCGCAGTAGGTGCACGCGTATGGGTCGGCCGTTTCGTCGAAGCGTTCGATACCATCGCTTGCGAGGCGATCGCTCAAGTCGATCATATGCGTTCGAGCGCGCTCGAGTTCGAGCGTGCCGATCGTGCCGCGCGCCGATTTCGAACGGTCGTCCGGTGGTTCGCCCGGGACGACCTCGAGCACGATCGGTCGAACGTCGAGCGTCGCGTCTTTGAGCGGCAGCAGCGCCAGCCGCGTGACGCGATCGCCGGCTTCGGTTCTAGCCCAATAGTAAAACGGCAGCTGAAAATCGTGCAGTTTGCGCACTTTTTCTCGATACTCTGCGGCCGAGGTCGCGATGCTGCCGGTTTTATAATCGACGACTCCGACGCCGCCGGTGCGAAGATCGCGATCGAGCCGGTCGATAAAGCCGACGAACTCGCGACCGCCGAGTTCGACGTTAGCCGGAACTTCGCGACCGATCACTTCGAACGGTGCCGTTTGCTGTTGCACCAGTAGCCAGTCGACGTAGCGTTGCGCGGTTCTAAACGCGCGGCGCGATTGCAGCTCGAACTCGACCGCCGTTTCGAATCCGTCGCGGTTGCGTTCGAATGCCCAGCGCACGCATTGCTCGATGCGATCGCGCATGGACGCCTCTTCGGTCGCCGCCGGGCGCGGAAACTCGCCGTGGAAGTCCTCGAGCGCGAGGTGAAATGCGGTGCCGTACGCGGCCGCCGACGACTGCGGATCTTCGATGGCCGCACAGGAGTAGCGGTAAAACCACTTGCGCGCGCATTCGACGTACGCGTTCAGTGACGACGCGCTGAAATGCCGTCGGCGCGGAACGACGCCGCGCTTTGGTTCGGCGGTGCCGGCCTCGCACAGCGTGAATGCGGCGGCATCATCCGAACCGGAACTCGCTTCGAGCGCGTCGTCGTCCGGCAGCGCGAACGCCGTTCGAACCGCGTCGCGCAACTCGTCGCCGGATACTCCGAGATCGGCGCGTCGTCGAAGCGCGCGCAATCGCGAGCAAAAGTTGGATACCGTCTCGCGCTCGGAGGGGCTCAAACCCAAGCGCGAATGCTCGGCTGCATCGAACGGATCGTCGGTGCGCGCGGCGGCGGTTGCGACGGCCGCGGCCGTATCGTGCGGAATTTGCGAACACGGCGAGCGCAACAACACAAGAAACTGCGAGCGGTCTTGGCTGGCGCACCAAGCGACGGTTCCGTCGACGAACGAGCGAACGTACCGAGAATGGAAATCCACTAGCGACACAATTACGGATTTTGCAAGGCGACCCTGCACGCGGCGTGTAAGCCGTCGGACGTGCGACGCATTATCGTCGGAATCAGTGGCGCCTCCGGCAGCGCGTATGGGTACATGGCGTTACAGGCGCTGCGCTCGGTGGGCGGCATCGAGACGCATTTGGTGCTCACCGAGTCGGCGCGCCGAACGATACAGCTCGAAACGGAGATGACCGCCGAGGATTTCGAGACGCTGGCCGATGTCGTCCATCGCGACGACGATCTGGCGGCTGCGATTTCGAGCGGCTCGTTCGTTACCGACGGCATGCTGGTCGTGCCGTGCTCGATCAAGAGCGCGAGCGCGATCGCCTACTCGTTCAACTCGACGCTGCTCGTTCGCGCGGCCGACGTGTGTCTCAAAGAGGGCCGGCGCGTCGTCTTGGTGGTTCGCGAAACGCCGCTGCACGTCGGCCACTTGCGTACCCTGGTGCGTCTGGCCGAGATCGGCGCGGTGATCTTACCGCCGATTCCCGCGATGTACGCCAATCCGCAGAGCGTCGACGACATCGTCGCGCACACCGTCGGAAAGGCGTTGGATCAGTTCGGCATCACCAACCAGCTGTTCAAGCGCTGGCGTTCGTAACGCTCCCTTCGCCGCGTAGCAATTCTCGTGCCAGCGCGACGTCGCCGGCTCGGTCGACGTTGACGCCCGCGTCGGCATAGGGAGAAACGATCGCGCGAACCGTCGCGCCGAGAATCCGCCCCGCGCGCTGCTCGGCTTGAGCGATCGTCAAGCGGCCGACTGCGAAACGGGCCAGCACGTCCCAACCGAACAGCGAGGCTAACCGCGCCGGCCGCTTGCGCGCCGCACCCAATCGTTCGATAAAGCGTTCGAGCCCCGGTAACGCGCGCGGCTTTAACGAGGCCAAGCCGGCGCCGCAATAGGTCCCCTCGCGCAGCCGCGCCCACGTGTGCGGAATGGTTGGGTAGCGCGCTTCGTGCGTGCTCCGTTCGATGCAGCCATAGCCGGCGTCGGGATCGATTGAAAGAACGCGATCCACGAAGTCATCGACCGCCGCGGGTGTGAGCACCGGCAAGTCCGATGTGACGATCGCAACCGAATCGTCGCCCGGCAAACCGGCCAATCCGTTGCGTAAGCTGTCGGTGATACGCGGGCCGTCCGGCCGTCGCTGGGATGCCAGGGCGAGCGCCGGCGAGTCGTGCATCGCGGGCGGAGCGACCACGCAAATCGATGCGATATGCGACGACTCCGAAAGCGCGCGCAACACTCGCTCGACGAGCGTGATGCCCTCGATCTCGACGAACGCTTTATTGGGCACGTCCTGCAGCGCCGATACGGCATCGGGCGGGCCGCCGGCTAGGACGACCGCATTGATCGCTTTCAAGCGCGCCAGCGTTCGGCCGCGCGGAAGGGCGCGACGATCCGCGTGAAATCGTCGCTCAATCGAAGGGCGGCCGCGATCCTTTCGGCACGCTCGCGATCGGGCGCCAGGGCGAACACGCAGGCTCCCGAGCCGGCCAATAACGGATTACGCGAACCGGCCCGTCGCAGTGCGTCGAGGGCGCGTGCGATCGGCGGCGCTTCTTCGCAGACGACCGCCTGGAAATCGTTCCACAAGAGGTCTTCGACGGCGGTGAAATCGCCGCGCTGCAGCGCCTCGCCGGCGGCCAGCGAGCGCGAGACGTTGCGCGGACGCACATCGCGCTGCAGCACGTCGATGCGCGCGTAGGCATGCGCGGTCGAAACGGCCGCTGGCGGGGCGACGATCGTGACCCACCACGGCGGAACGGCGCCGAGCGGCGTCACGCGCTCGCCGGTGCCCTCCACTAACGCCGCCGTCTCGCTCAGAAAAAACGGAACGTCGGAGCCGAGCGAGCGTGCTACCGCTACAGCGTCGAACGGCTCGACCGGCCCAAGTTGGCCGTCGGCCGCCAACAAGAGCACGGTGGCGGCGTCGCTCGAACCGCCGCCGAGGCCCGCTTGCGTGGGAACCCGTTTCCGCAAATGAAGCGCGTATCGCGGGTCGCCGAGCGCGCGAGCTGCTCGCACGACGAGATTGTCGTCGCCGGCTAAATCCGGGCGATCGCACGAAAAAGCAAACACCGCGGCCGGTTCGTACTCCAGCTCGTCACCGAACCCAAGCGGAACCATGACCGAGCGTACGCCGTGGTAGCCGTCCGGCCGGCGGGCCAGCACCTCGAGCGTCAGGTTGATTTTCGCCGGAGCCAGCGCTCGAGCCATCGCCGCTCCCAATCCGCGCCAGCCCACCCTAATCCTCCGAGCGCGGTTCGCGGGGAGGCACCGCAGTAAGGCATGCCGCAAAGGTATGGCCCGAATGGGTCCCAGTTACGACGCTCAGCGCAACGAGTTTTGCGCCTACGTGCTGCACGAGTCGCAAACACCGTACGGCCTGTTGCTCGGCAACCTCAAAACGTTCGCGCAGTCGACGGCCAAGGGCGGCGTCCGCGGTCTGTGGGACGCCGACACGGATCAGATCATCTTCGGAATGCATCACATCGCCTACCGGCTGCGGACGTCCGACAAGCCCCCGCAAACGCTGTTCCCGCATCAGTACGAGCGCGAGCTCACGTTCTTACCGTACGCGCAAATTTCAGAGTTCACGCTGGCCGACCGCGTGCACGTCACCGAAGCGTTTTACGTTCCGCACGGAGGGCGCTTCTCGCGCTCGGTGTGTTTTGTCGTCGACGTCACCCTGTACAACCCCGGGCGAGAAGACGTCGATGTCGAGGTGTTTCCGTGGGCAATGTTGGTCGGACAGCGCTTTTATGGCGAGCCCGAACACGAGGTGCGCGCCTGGACCGACGGGCGGTTCATCTGCTCGAAAAATTTGGAAACCGGCGGCGAACGCTGGTGGGGCGGCTCGCGCAAGCCCGAAGCCATCCAGCTATCGTTACGGGAACAAGCGTTGCTCGAATCGATGCGCCGCTCGGGCCTCAAAAGCGACAGCACGGTCGCGCCGGCGCTCGAGGACGTCACGCCCGAACAAGCCGAGCTGGTCAGCCGCCGCATCTTCGGCGCGTTCGAGTACGCGGTACGGGTCGCACCCGGTGCGCGCGAATCGTTACGCCTGGCGGTCGTGTACCACAAGGACGGCAGGGAGCACAGCCGCCCGGTGCTCGAATCGTTGCTCGACGACCCGCGCGTTCTGCACGATACGCAACGCTACTTCGCCGAAAAGTTGGGCGACGCGCGCTTTATGACGCCGTCGCCGCACATCAGCCGCGGCGTCGCCTGGGCCAAAGCCAACATGCTGCGGGTCGTCAAGGAATATCCGCACGGTTGGGGTTCGACCAACTCGCCGCCGTCGGACATTTTGGTGTCGCGCGATACGTCGTGGTTCGTTCACGGCTTCGATTACTTTTGGCCCGAGTTCAGCCGCAACGCGATCGAGGTCTTCAACCGCGCCATCGACCCGAGCGGTTTGATGGTCGAATACGTGCGCGGCGTGAGCGGCTATAAAACCGCCTACGATTTAAACATCAACGACGATACGCCGCTGCACGTGATCGCGATGCTGCATCATTATAACGCCACGCTCGACGACGAGTGGGTGAAGCGCAACCTCGAACTCGTGATCAAGCTGATCGACTACATGCTGACCCAGCGCGACGATCGGGGCTTAGTGTTCTGCACGGCTAAGGGCGTCGACATGTACGGCATCTCGTCGTGGCGCAACATCATTCCGTATTACACGCTCGACGGCGCGGTGACCGAAATTAACGCCGAAGCGGTGTACGCGCTCGAAGCCGCCGCCATGTTGTGCGCCGTTGCGGGCGATAACGACCATTGGCAAACGTACGTTACGGAAGCTCAAAATCTGCGCGAAGCGATGATGGAGCATTTGTTCAACGACGATACGCGAGCGTTCGTGCTGAACTACGATCAGGATGGCAACTACCAAGACAACTTTACGGCCGACGAGATCTTTCCGGTGCTGTTCGGCGTTGCCGGTCCGCAAGAACGGCGCGCGATTCTGTCGCGGCTCAACGAGGCCGATTTCGTAACGCCTGTCGGACTGCGAACGATCTCGACCGCCGACGCGTGGTACTTCCCGTCGTACGGCTTCGGCTTGCTGGGCGGCGTTTGGCCCGATCTGACGTTGTGGTTTGCGGTCGCACTGGCGCGCAACGGCATGACCGATACTGCCGTGTCGTTTTTGAACGCCACCTACGAGGCGATGGAAGGCGGCAGCCCGCGCAACACCGTCCCGGGCGAGTTCGCGGAATGGTTCGACGGTGGCTCGCTGAGCAATCGCGGAATGTACCTATCGCCTTGGACGAGCGCCAAGTATCTGTGGGCCGTCGCGGAAACGGTGGGCGGCATGGACGGCTACCGAACCAGCGGGCGCCCGCATCTCGCGCCCCTGCGGCCGAAGGGCTGGGATTGGGTCGCGGCCGCCCGCGTGCACTGGGGCGGAAAGCGGCGTACCTACGTGATCGATTTGCGTAACGACGTGATCTACGCCGACATGCCCGAGCTGTCGGCCGAAGATCCGTTTACCTGCATCTACGCGGGCCGTGACGTGAGCGACGAAGTGACGACCTCGCCGGTCGAGGTCGGAGCGGTGGCGTTCGAAGACGAAGAAGGCGCGGTGCGCATCTTTGTTTGCAATATGCTGGACGCCGCTCGCAACGTGTCGCTTGAGTTCCGCGGCAGCACGGCGCGCATCGACATGGTAGCCGGCGAGCTGCGCGAGGTGCATCTCCACGGCCGCCCCAGCGACCGCAAGGCGCGTGCCGCTAAACTCGACGTGGTTCCGCAGACGGTGAGGGCCTAGCCGTGCTGTCGCCGGAGCGCCGCTTCGCCACCATCGTGCTGGCAGCCGGTACGATCGTGCTGCTGATCGCGATTGCGATCGGGCAGCGCATGGGAGATCGCGTGCTCGACCAAGCCACCGGATCGGGCACCCAGAACGCCTCGGTGACGGCCGTGACGCCCGAGCCGACCCAATCCGCCGGCGCCTACGGACCGGATTGGAAACGCTCCGAGTCCTTAGCTGGCGCCGCCGACCCGCACTTCCCCGACCCGCGCATTCCGCCACAGCCGCTGCCGACGCCGGTACCGACGCCGAAGGCCACGCCCGCGCCGGTTGCTTCGCCTACTCCGACCGACACGCTCAACCCGAACATCCCGATCTGGCGGCAGAAGCCGATGCCGACGGCCACCCCCAGCCGCGAGCCGTCGGCCGAACCGGCCGTTTCGGGCTCGCCCGGCGAGCATCCCGAGTCGCGCTCGACCCCGCCGCTAATACACTAGTCCGAACCCGCTCCCGGCTGGTACGATATGGGCATGGAACAGGGAACGATCGCGGTTAAGCGCGGCCTCGCGCAGATGCTCAAAGGCGGCGTTATCATGGACGTCGTTACCCCCGAACAAGCCGTCGTCGCGCAAGAAGCCGGCGCCGTCGCCGTCATGGCGCTCGAACGCATTCCGGCGGATATCCGTGCGGACGGCGGGGTCGCTCGCATGAGCGGTTTGGATCTGATTCGCGGGATCATGGACGCCGTGACGATTCCCGTTATGGCCAAGGTGCGCATCGGACATTTCGCCGAGGCCCAAGTGCTGCAATCGCTGGGTGTCGACTACATCGACGAGTCCGAAGTCTTGACGCCGGCCGACGACAAGTACCACATCGAGAAAGATCCGTTCACGACCCCGTTCGTGTGCGGCGCTCGCAATTTGGGCGAAGCCCTGCGCCGCATCGCCGAAGGCGCGGCCATGATTCGCAGCAAGGGCGAAGCAGGCAGTGGAAATATCGTCGAGGCGGTGCGGCATATGCGCGCCATCGGCGATTCTATTCGCGAACTGACGGTCGCGCCGCCCGAGGAACTGGTTTCGCGAGCTCGCGATTTGGGCGCTCCGCTGGAGTTGGTGCGCCAAGTCGCACGCGAAGGCAAGCTACCCGTCGTGCTGTTTTGCGCCGGCGGCGTTTCTACGCCGGCCGACGCGTCGCTGATGATGCAGCTCGGCGCCGAGGGCATCTTCGTGGGCAGCGGTATTTTCAAATCGACCGACCCGAAAAAGTTCGCGCGCGCCGTGGTCGATGCCACGACCCATTACGACGACCCAAAGGCCGTGATGGACGCGTCCCGTTCGCTGGGCGCGTCGTCGGCGATGCCCGGTCTCGATATCCGCACGATGGACGAATCGCAACTGCTGTCGACCCGCGGTAACTAACACCTTGGCGGGTCCTATCGTCGGCGTTCTTGCGTTGCAAGGTGACGTCGTCGAGCACGTTGCCGCGCTGGAACGCTCGGGTGCGCGGCCGGTGGCGGTGAAGCGTGTCGACCAATTAACGTCACTCGAAGGCTTGATCGTACCCGGTGGTGAGTCAACCACCGTTATGCGCTTGTTGGACCGCGCGGGCTTGGCCGAGCCGATCGTCGCCCGCGTGCGCGCCGGCATGCCGCTGTGGGGAACGTGCATGGGACTCATTGTGGCCGCTCGCGAGGTGATCGGCGTCGAGCAGCTGTCGCTCGACCTGATCGACGTTTCGGTGCGCCGGAACGCCTTTGGGCGTCAGAACGAATCGGTCGAACTGGATTTGCCGATTGCCGTTCTCGGGCCGGAGCCGTTTCCCGCAATCTTCATCCGCGCGCCGTGGATCGAGCGCGCCGGCCCGAGCGTCGACGTGCTGGCCGAACGGGACGGACACGGCGTGATGGTGCGCCAAGGCAACGTTCTCGGCACCTCATTTCATCCGGAATTGAGTGGCGACGGGCGCGTACACGCATATTTTCTTTCGATGATTCGGCAGCGCGACGACGTAGGGAAGGCTTCAAGCGCGGCGTAACACATCGTCTCAAGATGACGCCGGACCCAGCCTCCGAGGAACGCTCACAAGGAGGTTTTGAAGGTCACATACCGCCGGTCGAGCCGTTGCTGACCGAGGTTGATCGTCACGCTCTCCCTAGCCGCGCACGCGTATCTTACCAGCCAAGACGAACGTGCCATCGATCTGCCAGCGGCCGAAATTGCTATCGACGTCGCCGCAGCCGCCTTCGATCGAGTGAAAGAGCGGCTGTCGCCCGACCAGCGTTTGGCGATCACGCAAATGCTGACCGAGACGCGCATGACGTTCGTGCGTAAACGAGACGCGTAGGCTTGGCTTGACGTGAGCGACGTACTCGTATTGAACTTCACGTACGAGGCGTTGAACGTCACGAGTTTCCAACGCGCCGTCAAAATGCTGTTCGCCGGTAAAGCCGAGCTGCTGCACGGCCGCGACCGCACGATCGCTTCGACCACGTACGAAATGCGAATGCCCTCGATCATCCGCATGCTCTATTACATTCGCAGGCCGATGCAGAAGGTCGCGCTCACCAAGAAGAACGTGCTGATTCGTGACGATCATAAGTGCCAATATTGCGGCATCCATGGCGAAAAACTCATGACGGTCGACCACGTGACGCCCAAAAGCCGCGGCGGCCCGTCGACCTGGGAAAATTTAGTCTGCGCCTGCATGCGCTGCAACAACCGTAAGAACAACCGCACGCCGGACGAGTGCAACATGAAGCTCGCGCGCCGGCCGCGCCAGCCTAAATACATTCCGTGGATTCAAATCAAGCGCAACACCTTGCCGGACGAATGGGGCAAGTTTTTGTTCTTGTACAACGTTTCCATCGACGAGCGTGTAGAAGTCTGACGTGCGCCGGCGCTGGGCGGTCGCGGCCGGCGCTCTGCTGGTGTTGGGATTCGCGTTACGCGTCGCGCTATATTTTCCGCTCGCTGCGTTTCCCATAGACTCCGACGGCGTTCTAGCCGGTTTGTGCGCATTCGCCGTACGCACCGGGCAACATCCGGCATTTTTCCCCGGTGGAT
>JBDTKL010000263.1:0-5151 GCA_039935355.1 Candidatus Tumulicola sp. | reverse complement strand
TCGCTTGGACGTGCGTCGACTACATGAGCCAACTGATTCCGGCGTTCACCGGATCGCTGCATCCGTGGGTGCATTTCGGTGTGACGCTGGGACTGATCGTTGGATTAGCGCTGCTTAACGTGATCGGCGTACGCGAGAGCACCGCTTTTAACGGCGTCGTATCGGCATTGGACGTGGTCAGCGAATCGCTGATCTTGTGTTTAGGCTTTTTGTTCGCGTTCCGGCCGGAGCTGTTGCTGCATACGATGCACGTCAGCTGGCCGTCGCCGTACCATTTGATGCTGGGCACGTCGCTGGCCATCATTTCATTCGTAGGCCTAGAGTCGATCTCGCAAGCAGCGCAAGAGACGCAACGTCCGGCCAGCATCATCCCTCGTACGTCGATCTCGCTGATTCTCACGATCCTGATCTTTGCGCTGGCCTATTCCAACCTGGCGCTGGGCCTGCAGCCGTGGCATCCGATTCACGACGCGGCCGGCCACACGATGCAGTTCTGGCAAATCTTTCCGAACAACGGCGACAACCAGGGTAAAGCCGTGGCACTCTTAGCGGCACAGATCCCGTATTTCGGCGCGATCGCCGCGCTCTACGTTCCGCTGCTCGGTGCGGTGCTGCTGCTGATCTCGTCCAACTCGGGCATCTTTGGAAGTTCGCGCATCGCCTACGCGATGAGCCGGTCGAATCTACTGCCGTCGCTGTTTCAACGCGTCCATCCGAAGTTTCGCACGCCGGCCGTTTCGATCGTGGCCTTTTGCGGCGTAGCAATTCTGGAGCTTCTCTTCGCATCGTTCCCGTCGCTGTATCCGAGTGCGATGACGCTGTACGCGCACTTCTTCCGTCACGAAACCGGCCTCGACTTTTTGGCGGATCTGTACGCCTTCGGTGCCGCCACCAGTTATTCGTTCGTCTTCCTAGCGTTGATCGCGCTGCGCCTCAACGATCCGCTGAGTCCACGCAAGTTTAAAATTCCGTTCAACCTGCCGATCATGGTGAAAGGCGAGCGCGCGGAGTTTCCGCTGGTCGCGGTCATCGGGTTTTTCGGAATTTTTTCGATTCTGGTGTTCACGCTGTTCACGCATCCGATCGGCCGCATCGCGGGCCCCAGCTGGCTCGTGCTGGGATTGGTCGCGTACTTCATCTACCGGCGACGCCGCAATCTTCCGGTGTTGGGCTCACAGCAGCGTAACTGGCGCGCGCAACAAGCCGACATTCTTCGCGATGCGGGCGAGTTAGAGCTGATGGACGAGTACATCGCCAACGTCAAGGCCAGCGACGCGCGCAAAGCGGCCGCGCTGCCGCAATGACGATCGTTGCGATCCGCCTCGCCTTGGCCGGCCTGATCGCGGTGTGCGGCGCGTTTCTCCTCGTCCGAGTGATTACGGCGGTTGTCGCGAGCGGTTCGTACGCGCAAGCGATTCCCGGCCTCGCGTTAGGCGGCGCCATGGTCGCGCTCGGCAGCTACCGGATCGCGCTCGCGTACCGCGCGCGCAACACGCCGCGCCGATGAACGCTTCGGTACACGTCGATCCGATCGGCGCGGTGGTCGCGCTCCTGATCGCCTGCAGCATCGGTGCCGTGCTCTATTGGATGCTGCACCCGCCCGAGTCGCAGGTGCAAAAGATGGCAGCGCAGACCACGCGCGAGGTCAAGCAAATGGTCGGCAGCATCATCGTGGTGTTTTCACCGGAAATTAATTCGCGCCACATGATGGCGCTGGCCGTAAAACTGGCGCGTGGCGAACGCTCCGAGTTGTTAGCACTGTACGTCATCGAGGTGCCGCGCACGCTCCCGCCCGACGCCGAAATGCCCGATGAAGAGCGAGCGGCACTCGATGCCCTTGGCGCAGCCGAAACGATCGCCAACGAAAATAACGTCAACCTTCGAACGGAAACCGTGAAGACTCGAGCCACGTCCGAAGCCGTGATCGAGATCGCCAAGCGCGAAAAAGCCGATCTGCTCATCCTCGGCTCGTATCTAGAAGGCAAGTACGCCGGCGCCCGCCTCGGCACCGCGATTCAAGAGATCGCCGCCGAGGCCAAATGCGACGTCCTCATCGGGGTCGAAGGAAAGCATGGCACGCTCTTCGGAGAAGAGCTTGCCTGACGTTGACCACCTATAGGAGGACTCCCGTTGAATCGTCCGTTCGCCGCCGTCTGTTCGTTCGCGCTGATGGTATTTGCCGTCGCGACGCCCGCCGCACGTGCCGACAACGCCATCGTTCCGGCCATCACTGCGTTCGATCAGGCCTTTGCGGCGACCAACGATTACCACTGCATCATTCACGTGCATGAGGTCAAGGGCGACCAATCGCAAAATCGGGTGTACGAATACTGGTTTATGAAACCGCACTTCGCAAAGACGCTGATTCAGTCGGGCGACGATGCGGGATCGGGAGCAGTTTGGACGGGCGGAGACCAAATCAGCGGCCATCCCGGCGGCATAATATCGGGATTTCACCGGAAGGTCGCGGTTACCGATCCCCGCGCCCTTTCGTTGCGCGGTATCACGATTCCGGAAGGTCTTCTGGAGAACGTGGTTCACACATACTTACACATCGATGGCAAATTGACTCAAGCGAACGGCGGTAAAATCGACGGAGCTCCGACCGATCGCATCGATCTCAAGGTCGCGAATCCGTCAGCCAATGGCGGTGTGACCGAACAAATTCTGTACTTCTCGCAAGCAACGCACTGGCCGGTGCGCCAGATATTATATCAGGGCAGCCAAATCGTTCTCGATCAAAGCATCGACAATCTCAAAACCAACAACGGCTTCACGCAGAACGACTTTCCGTTCTAGCGGCGTCTAGCCGCTCTTGAGCACTCGCTTTCGCACTTCGCCGTCGAGAACGACGGCGAGCAGAATCACGGCACCCAGCACGATCTTCTGCAGGTAAGAATCGACGCCCAGAAGGTTCATCGCGTTGTACAGCACGCCGATCAGCAACGCGCCGAAGAACGTGCCCACGATGCTGCCGCGCCCGCCGGCTAAACTGGTTCCGCCGACGACGACGGCCGCAATCGACTCCAGCAGTTCGTCTCCCGTACCGGTCTGCGGCGAACCCGACGAAAACAGCGCCATATACAAGAAACCGACGATCGCCGCGCAGCCGCCGCTAATCACGTAAACCAGCGTTTTCACGCGCGCCACGTTGATGCCGGCGAGACGCGCGGCTTCTTCGTTGCCGCCGATCGCGAACACGTAGCGTCCGAACCGAGTGCGCATCAACAGCACCGACGCGGCCGCCACGATCGCGAGCATCCACACGACCGGAATCGGAATGCTGGGCAAATGGAGCGCCGACGTGACGCCCCCGAAGAACGATCCGATGCCGGTATTGGCAAACGCGCTGCTCTGCAGCGCCACGGGACGTCCGTGCGACAAGATGAACGACAGACCGAGCGCCATTTGGAGCATCGCGAGCGTGGTGATAAACGGCGGAAGTCCGAGGCGTACGACCGGCAACGCGTTGATCCAGCCGGCGGCCGCGCCGACCGCGACCGTCACGACGAGCGTCGAGGCGATCAGCGCAAATCCGCTGAGGTGGAGCGAGTTGGCGAACAGCGCCGCCACAACGCCGGTCAGCGCCACCAACGAGCCGACCGAGAGATCGATGCCGCCGGTTACGATGACGAACGTCTGGCCGACGCCGAGGATGCAGTTGTAGGTGATCTGTCGCAGCACGCGCACGATGTTGGCCGGTTGCAGAAACGCACCGTGCGTCGAAACGTCGACGACCATAACGATGATGACAAACAGTACGATCGCACCGGCGAATCGCAGCCAGTAGTTTCGACGTGCCGCCGCGTTCATGCCGCGGCTCCGGTCGCGATCGCGATCACTCGTTCGGCCGAAGCGTCGCTGCGCGCGAATTCGGCCACGATGGCGCCGCCGCGAACCACCAGAATACGGTGTGACATCCCAAGCACTTCGGGCAAGTCGCTCGAAACCATTACGATCGCCGCGCCACGCGCCGCGAGCTGCAACATCAGACCGTAAATCTCGGCCTTCGCGCCCACGTCGATTCCACGGGTGGGCTCGTCGAATAAAAACACGCGCGCCTTTCCCAAAAGCCATTTCGCCAGCACGACTTTTTGTTGATTGCCGCCCGAGAGGGTTCCCACGAGCTGCTCGGTGCCGGTGGTACGAATGTGCAAGGTTGCGATTTCGGTTTTGGCCGTCGACCGCTCGCGCTCGCGATCGATCAAGCGATCCGCGCCGACGAACTCGCCCAAGTGCGCCAGCGTCACATTTTCACGGACGGTCATTCCCAACACCAAGCCCTGCGCTTTGCGATCCTCGGTGATAAACGCGATGCCGGCGTGGATCGCGCCGGATGGGTTCTTGGCTGCGACCGGCTTCCCGTCGACCGAAATGCTTCCGGCTTCTCGCCGGTCGGCGCCCGCGATCGAGCGCAAGATTTCGGTGCGTCCGGCGCCGATCAATCCGGCCAACGCGACGATCTCACCCGAACGGACGGCGAAGCTCACGTCGCGAACGAGCGGCCCGCTGCGAACGTGTTGCGCGTCGAGAACGACCGGCGCGTTCGGATCGAGTGGCGGAATCTCGGGGAAATACGAGCTCAGCTGGCGGCCGACCATCGCGCGCACGATCTCATCGCGCGGAAACGCTGCCGTGGCGCGGGTTTCGACGATCGCGCCATCGCGTAGCACCGCGATGCGGTCGGCGATACGCGGCAGTTCGTCCATCCGATGAGAAATATAGATGATGCCGGCTCCGGCCGCCTTGAGCCGCGCGACGATGGCAAACAATCCCTCGATCTCGCGGTCGGTGAGCGCCGCGGTCGGTTCGTCCATCACGATGATCCGTGCCTTGCGTGCGAGCGCTTTCGCGATCTCGACGACTTGTTGCTGTCCGATCGACAAGCGTTCGGCGGGAACGTCCGGGGGCAACTGGAGGCCGAGCTCGTCCAACGCCCGTTTGGCCTTTTCGCGTAACGCGGGCCGGTCGATGAGCAGCGCGTGCGTTGGCTCGTTACCGAGTCCGATATTCTCGGCCACGTCGAGTTGCGGTACCAGCGTGAACTCCTGATAGATCATGCCGATCCCAAACCGCTCCGCGTCGCGCGGCGAATCGATCTGCGCCTGCGTGCCGTCGACGAAAATGCCGCCTTCGTCGGCGCGCTGCGCG
>JBDTKL010000262.1:0-5335 GCA_039935355.1 Candidatus Tumulicola sp. | reverse complement strand
GCTGCGATGCCGGCGAGTTCGGCTACGAACCCGCGCGAGAATCCCTTGATCGCGGCAGCGGCTATGATGAGCCCGATCGCGATGTCGGGCCAATCGATGCTGCCGCTCACGTTCGAAGCGTGGCTCCGAGTTTCGTAGCCAGTGCCTCGCGCGCGCGTTCGATCGCTTCGTCGGCCTGGGCGTCCGTGATCGTCGCGTCGTCCAGCCGCAGAGCGACGCGCACCGCAAGACTCTTTTTGTCGGCTGGAATCTGCGGCCCGCGATATTCGTCGAACGCTTCGGCCGACGAGCATGCGGCGCCGATCGCTTCGACGATCGTTCGTTGGACCGCATCGGCGTCGACCGACGTATCCAACGTCAACGCTAAATCGCGCGACGTTCCGGGAAACTTCGACGCGGGCTGGTAGCGTTTGACCGCGTAGGCCGGCAGTCGATCGAGCGCAACGATGGCAAAATACAGCGGCAAACGCACGTCGAAGGCCGCGGCTAAGCGAGGATCGATGCAACCGAACGTCGCTACGCGCGTTCCGTCGATCATCAGCGCTGCCGTCTTGCCCGGGTGCAAGCCCGGAGCGCTCGCACGTTCGGCCGCGCACGCTCGTCCTGTGAGCCGCTCGAGCAGCCTTTCGCAGTCGCCTTTGAGCCGCAAGAAATGCGTGTCGCGCCATGCCGGTTCGTCGAGCGACTCGGCTGCAAATCCTACAATAGCGCCGCTGCGTTCGTCGATCGCCCCGTCGTCATCGCGGCGGAACGTATCGCCGATCTCGAAGACGCGAACCGGGCGATCGATTTGCGCGCAATACGAAACGAATCCGTCGGCTAGCGACGTGCGTAGAAAGCGTTGATCCTCGGAAAGCGGATTGCGCACCTCCACCGCGGCATCTGCGAACGAGAAGCCGGCGCGTCGAACGCGCTCGAGCTCCTTTGACGGACGCAGCGAGTACGTCACGATTTCGCGATAATCGAGGGCCGCTAACGCGTTCGCCGCATGCCGTTCGCGATCGAAGGAATCGCTCGAGATCGCGTGCGGCGCGACGCTCGGCACGGCTGCGTCGATCCGGTCGTAGCCTTCCATGCGGGCGACTTCTTCGATCAGGTCGGCAGCGATGACGAGATCGCGTCGCCACCACGGCGGCGTAACGTCGAATGTGTCGCCGGACTGCGCGACGCGGCAGCCGAGCGATTCGAGTTGGCCGGCAATGCGTTGCGCGGGCACTTCCAGTCCCAGCAGTCGCTTCACATCGCGCGTCCGTAACGCGATCGGCGAGGGCTCTTCGAGCGCCTCACCATACGCTCTGGGCTGCGATGCCGTAGCTCCCATCTGCACCAACAGCCACGCCGCGCGTGCCGCTCCAAAATCGGCCAGACGCGGCGGCAGGGTTTTTTCGTGCCGCGCTGCGGCCTCGGTCCGCAGTCCTAACGCTTTAGCCGCGCGACGCACGCGCGAACCTTCGAAGGTAGCGGCTTCGAGCACGACCGACGACGTGGAGGACGAGACTTCGGAGTCGCGGCCGCCCATCACGCCCGCAATACCCAACGCGCGCTGTTGGTCGGCAACGACGAGTGTCGACGGCGCGAGCCTGCGTTCGACATCGTCGAGTGTGACGATCGTCTCGTCTTTGTGCGCGTCGCGCACGGTGAGCGTCGAACCCGCAATTCGGCCTGCGTCGTAGAAATGCAGCGGTTGGCCGGTTTCGAGCATCACGTAGTTCGAAACGTCGACCACGTTATCGATCGGCCGCTGGCCCGCTAACGCCAATCGCACGCGCATCCACGCCGGCGCGACGCCCGCGTGCAGTTCCCCGAATTGCTGCACCACGAAGCGCGTGCATCCAGTCGAAGCCAGGGCGACCGCAATACTGGGATCGCCGTTCGCGCGGGCGTCGCCGGCCTCGAGGAGTTCGGGTACGCGCAACGGGCAACGGTAGGATGCAGCCAGCTCGCGTGCGATTCCGAGGATCGACATTGCGTCGACGCGATTGGTCGTGATTTCGACGTCGAACACCGGATCGTTGAGACCGAACAGCGCGACCGCATCGGCTCCGGCCGGCGTCTCGGGATCGAGCTGCAGAATACCGTCTTCAAACCACTCGGCCGGCAACGCTAACTCCTCGGCCGAAATCATCATGCCTTGCGACGCGATGCCGCGCATGGTACGAGGAGCGATGGTCAGCTGCGGCAGACGCGCACCGATTCTCGCCACGGCGATCGTCTGCCCGGCCGCGACGTTGGTCGCGGCCGTCGCGATCGTGAGCGGCTCGTCGTCGCCGGCATCGATGTGTGCGACCTGTAAACGGTCTGCATTCGGATGTTTCGCTATGTCGAGCACTTTGCCGACGGCCACGCCTGTGATGTCCGGCCGGCGTTCGATTTCCGCGACTGGAAATCCAAGCGACGCGAGGCGATCCGCGATCGACCCGGCATCGTCGGGCAAATCGACGAACTCACGCAGCCACCCAATGGGAACGCGCATCCTACAACGACTTCCTTACTGCAGTGCGGCGAGAAAAGCGGGATCGGAGTTGACGAACCGTCGGATGTCGTCGATCTCGTATCGCGCCAACGCTAACCGTTCGACTCCAAATCCGAAGGCCCAACCCGTGTACGTTTCGGGATCGTAGTTCACGTAACGCAACACCGACGGATGCACCATTCCGCAGCCGCCGAGTTCGATCCAACCCGAACCCCCACACATACCGCAGGTTTGCGCGTGGCCTCCGCAACGCGGACACGTCGTGTCGACCTCAGCGCTCGGTTCGGTGAAGGGAAAGAACGACGGCCGGAACCGAACGTTCTGCGCAGGGCCGAACAGCTCGCGGCACATCGCTTCCAGCATCCCTTTGAGATGCCCGAAGTGCACGCCCTCGCCCACCATCAGTCCTTCGATCTGGTGGAACTGGAACAGATGCCGCGCGTCGACTGCATCGCGACGGTAACAACGTCCCGGCGCGATGATCGCGATCGGCGGTCGATGCTGTTGCATGGTGCGCACTTGCACCGGCGATGTGTGCGGCCGCAGCAGCAGTGAATCGGTGAGCCAGAACGAGTCGAATCCTTCGCGCGCCGGATGATCCGGCGGAATATTCAACGCGTCGAAATTATAATAGTCGGGCTCGACTTCGGGGCCGGTAACGATTGCAAAGCCGTGCGAACGAAAATACGCGCACACATCTTCGACCACACGCCGGAGCGGGGAGATCGATCCTTCGGCCGGTCGAATCGCGGGGAACGTGACGTCGATCGATTCTTCCAACTGCGACTCGAGCGCGCGGTTGCGCTGCGCGGCAGCTGCGTCGTCGAGCATCGTCTCCATCGCTGCCACGGCCTCGTTGATGACGCGCCCGGCGTCGGGCCGTTCGGCCGGCGGCAGCGCGCCGATTTGTCGGCGCACGTTCGTGACTTCTCCGCTGCGCCCCAAGTACGCGACGCGCGCGGCTTCGAGTCCCCGCTCGTCTTGCGCGCGTTCGATGCTTGTGGCGAATCGTTGCCGTACGTCTTTGAGACTCGTTTCCAGCCCGTTCACGATGCTCCATTTCGCGTGCGTGCGGGCGGCACAATTTGAAAACGCCCGGTGTTCATTCTACCGGGCGTTTTCAAAGTTGGCGCTGACTTCTCCGGTCGTCAGCTCGGACTCGTTGCCGGGGGGATCTGGCGATATGCCAGGTAGGCATCGATCGAACCCGTTTGAGAGAAAAGGTTCCAGAAGAAAGTAGCGGTCATTGGCGCTTCGGTCTCCTTGTTAGCCGTCGATTCCGTGCGGCCGGGTCGAGGAATGTCGTGAGTATAGCACGCAGGTTTTTACCCCGGTAGTCTTGACTTTTTGGGCCGAAACCGCTCTCTTGACAAATTCTCAGCCGATCCGTTTTCCGGCAGACCGAGCGGCCTCGTAGAAAGCAATCGAGCCCGCGACTGCAGCGTTGAGACTCTCCGCCGCGCCGCCGATCGGGATGCCGGCGAAGCGCTCGCAAAGCCCCTCCCAGGGCCCCAGGCCGTGGCGTTCGTGGCCGACGACCATTGCGGTTCGCTCCGGCCAATCGACCTCGTGGAGAGGCTGTGCGCCCGCCCGAAGGCCGATCGCGGTGAAAGCGCTCGACGCGGCCGCCTGGGCGAAATCGCCGGGTGTCGCGACGGCGATCTTGAGGCGGAAAAATGCGCCCATGCCCGCCCGCACCACCTTGGGCGAAAACGGATCCACCCCGCCCTCGCCAAAAACCGCGCCGCGCGCCTCAAACGCGTCGGCCGAGCGAAGGAGGGTGCCGGCATTGCCCGGGTCGTTCAGGCCGGCTAGCACCGCCACCAAGCCCGCGCCGTCCAGCAATGCCTCCAACGGAGCGCGTTGCGCGGGAGCCACCGCCAGCAAACCGGCCGGCGTTTCGACGTCTGAAATTTTCGCAAAGCTGCGTTCGGTCACGATGTGAACGGGAACGCCGGACGCCCGTTCGGCGAGGCCTGAGTGGGCATCGAGCGCCGCTTGCGTGACATACAACTCGTCGATCGGCGTTCCGGCACGCAACGCTTCGTCCAGCAGGGTCGGCCCTTCAAAGGCAAATTGTTTGTGCCGCCGGCGGCCCTTGGCGGTTTTGAGCGATGCGACGCGGGTCAACCGATCCGACTGCGCTCCGAGCGGGGCGATCACGGCTGCGGAGGCCGTCCGAATTTAGCGCGCGTCGCGATCAGCACCAACGCAGCAAAAAGCCCGGCCACTGCGATCGCTACCTTATCGTTGAAATGATGCGGAACGACGAAAATGACCATGGCGTAAACGGCGATCGCAAACACCGCCAAAAAATACACCAGCCATCCGATTTCCACGACGATCGGGGAGCGCGCAGGCTTCACTCCACCTGCTACGAGGCGGGGCAGCGAGGTTCCGCCAACAGCGCGAGAATGCCCGAATCGGTGCGCGTCGTTTCTTCTCGCCCGGCGTTCGAAGGACGCGTCTTCGATGTCCGCGTCGATGAGGTTCAATACGCCTCCGAACCACCGCACCGCATCGACGTCGTGGAGCACGGTGCTTCGGTCGCGATCGCGGCGTTGCACGCCGACGGTTCGATCGTGCTCGTGCGACAGTACCGTCACGCCGTCGGCAAGTACGTATGGGAATTGCCGGCCGGAGCGGTCGATCCAGGCGAAGATGCGCGAGACGCAGCGTTGCGCGAATTGCGCGAGGAGACGGGCTACAGGGCCGCGCGGATCGAGTTGCTCGCGTCGATCTATCCGACGCCCGGATTTTGCGACGAAGTCGTACACGTGTTCGTAGCGCACGATTTACTGCAAGGCGCGCGGGCGCTCGATGAGGACGAGCGAATTGACGTGCGAGAGATTTCGATCGACC
>JBDTKL010000261.1:0-3621 GCA_039935355.1 Candidatus Tumulicola sp. | reverse complement strand
TGTCGTAACGATCGATTCGGGGCCGAGTTGCCACCGCGCGCTATGCGGTGTCTGCCAATCCGAGCTGACTATCGCTACGTATCTCGAGAACTCGACGCAGTGCCCCGTTTGCAATGCGCCGTTCAATCCCCGCTGCTGCGATCACCACGAATATTACTTCTCGTAGCCGGGCGTCGAGCCCGGGCTTCGCAGGTTCTTCGCCAGGTCTTCATCGCTAGAGCGTAGCGTTTGAGCTATGAAAACGCTCGACACCCTTCTCGTTCCCATCGACGGATCAGATGCGTCGGCAGCTGCAATCGAATATGCATTCCAACTAGCATCGACGAAGGGCGCGGGCATAACGTTTTGTCACTCGGTAGATCCTTCAGCCGTGCAGCGTTCGCCCTATGACGTAGGCGGCATGGGGGCGATGATTGAGCAGATCGAGCAAGTATCGACGTCCCTGCTTGCCGCGGCGAAAGCGAAGGCAGACGCTCGCGGAATCGCCGCATCGACGCTGGAGCTCAGGGGGCCCGCCATCGCGGCAATCGTCGATGCTGCGAGACAGCGCGGCGTTTCGGCGATCGTGATGGGAACCGCCGGTCGTAGCGGTGCGAGCCGTTTCTTTCTGGGAAGCGTTACCGAGGGCGTACTGCGCAGTTCCGACCGCCCTGTTTTCACCATTTCTCGTTGGCAGCCCGATGCCGTCGAGCAGCCTTTGTATTTGAAACGCATCGTCGTTGCCGTTGACGAATCCGAAGCATCAAACGCCGCAATCGAGTTGGCACTGCCCCTGGCCGATTCCACACACACAACCGTCGAGCTCGTGCATATATTGCATGCACCGGCCACGCGGGCAGCAGTTGAGCCGAACGGCAAAGGTCAGCAACGACTGATTCGTGAGTGTGCTCAAGCCGAAGAACTCCTCCAAACGTATTCGGAGCGTTTTAGCGAGCGCAACATTCACGTCGAGCGAACGATGAAGGATGGCGATCCGGCCGCTGAGATCGTGGCAATCGCATCGCACGAACGCGCCGACCTTATCGTGATCGGTACGCATGGACGGCGAGGGCTGCAACGCCTCGTTTTGGGAAGCGTCGCCGAGCACGTCGTGCGCGGTGCGTCCGTGCCGGTGGCAGTCGTGCCCCTCACGTCCGTGACCGCGAAGGTAGGCGCCCCCGAAATTCGCCCGGGCCGCTCGCGAAGGGTTGCTTGTTCGGGCGCCTGAAAACGACAAGGGTGCCCGCACAACGCAGGCTCCCTTATGCGTGAATTACCGGCTCGGATCCTGATCGTCGATGACGAAACAGAGATTGCCGATATTGTCGCACGGTATTTTCGCGACGACGGCTTTTCCGTCTCGATAGCGGCCGAAGGGCACGAGGCTCTTCGCGTTGCGCTGGACGAGCGCCCAGACTTAATCGTGCTCGACCTAAATCTTCCCGGCTTGCATGGCAGCGAGATACTACGACGAGTTCGCGCGGTGTACGACGTTCCGATCATCATGTTGACCTCCCGGGTCGACGAGGTCGATCGGGTTGTCGGCCTTGAAATCGGCGCGGACGACTATGTCGGGAAGCCGTTCAGCCCGCGCGAGCTCGTCGCTCGCGCAAGGACTGTTCTACGGCGCGCATCACGAGGGCACGGTAACCCGAGCGCGCGCGAGCGCACTGTCCTCACCGTGGGTTCGCTCGAAATCGATGCGGGCGCGCACGAAGTCCGGATAGGTGGAACGCTGATCCCGCTGACACCGATGGAGTATCGCCTTCTGCACGCGCTCGCAACCAATGCAGGCCTCGCACTCTCGCGCAAGCAGTTGTTAGACCAGGTTTCGCAAGACGGCGATATTTACGACCGGACACTCGATCGTCACGTCGCCAATCTCCGGCGCAAAATCGAAGACGACCCGGCGCATCCCCACCGGATCGTTACCATTCTCGGCGTAGGCTATAAGATGCCGGCTTTAGGCTGAGGATAGTTCTTCTCGCTGTTTGCTCTTCTCGGCCTCGTCCTTTGCATAGTTTGCCTCAATTTCGCCGGCGATGAGCGAGAGCAAATTGCGCGAGCACATCGCGGCGATGCGACCGCCGATGATGCCATCGAAAGCCGCCCCGATTAAGCCTAACGGCGGTTCGTACGCTCCATCCAACCGAAGCGAGAACGTGTCGTAGTCGTCGTCGGCGTCTACATGTAGCGTGCCGGTGAACGTTGGGAACGGGCCCGGTTCGGTCGGCCCCCATCGAACGGTATATGTCGGCACCATCTCACCGACCAGATGCAACCGTTCGATTGTAACGATAACCGAACGCTCGAGCCGGATCGGTGTCGGCATTCCTGGAATACTCGCATCGACCCACAACGTCAGGTGTGCCGAGTCGCCCTCGGCGTTGCCGTGAGCGCGGAATACTTCGGCCAGACGGTCCGAGGCTTGAAAAAGCGGACAATGTACTTCGGTGTTTTGTCTAATTTTTGCCATGATCTTCTCCAATGAGAAAGCGTCGGGTTAAACAAAGCCTCGGCGCGACGCTATATACGCCTCGGTGGATTCGTGGTCGATTCTCTCCATAGCGCCGCGCACGATTCGATCGAGTAAGCGCTCGAGGCTCGACCGGGCGACGCCGTTCAGCGCAACGGCATCGATGGCTGCGCCAAGCAATCCTAACGGAACGTGATATTCGCCGCTCAGGGTTACCTGGGCGCAATCTGCTGCGGTTTCCCGAATCGCAAGCGAACCGGCAAATGTGGGGAACGCTCCTGTTTTTGAGTGGGCGCGAACCGCTACGGAGAAATCCTCGTTCCAACGCGCGAGCTTCGCGGTTGTCTCGAGATCGATCGGAACTTCAACGCGCACATCTTGCTTGGCACCCTCAGCGGACCCGGTCCCCAGGCTCACGCCATCGGGACGATTCTCTTTCTGCAGGTCGAGAAGCGTCTTCTTAACGGCATCGCGAGCGAACGTGCGGGCGACTGGCATCTCACGTGAGATCGAGATTTTCATCGGGCTAACTCCGGGCGGCTCCGTGGGTGTATGCAGTATTTGTATCCCATCGCTGTCGCGCTCCGTGCGAAGGGCGAATCCCGGCGCCTTCACACGATGTTCGCGAGGCTTGCGCGGACGGGGTGTACGTTAGCGTTGATGACCCATCTTCACGACCGAACCGCCGTTGTAGGCCTCGCACGTAAGGTTGCGGCCGACGTCGACCACTATTTCTCGTTAGGGTGCTGTAGCGGCGGAGTCGGCCGGGTGCGACTGCGAGTGCCTCTACAGGGCGCCCCTTATGGGGTTTCCCTCGATCGAGAGGTTCGCGTTGAAGCATGGCGCGCTCGCGACGATCGGAACCTCAACGACGTAATTCGAATTTCTTGGGCGTCCGAAGGCGGCGTAGTATTTCCCACATTTTCAGGAACGCTCGTCGTGCGGGGTGAGGCCGACCCAACCCGTAGCTCGATCGAACTTGATGGCCACTATCAACCTCCACTGGGCGCGGCCGGCGAGCTGTTCGATGAAGCGATCGGACATCGGATGGCTCAATCGACCGTGCGCGAACTCCTCGAAGACATCAAGCGCTCGATGAGTTCCGACGTCAACTGAGAGCGGCACGCACCGCGGTCACGAGCTCCTCCGGATCCGACGGTTTGGGC
>JBDTKL010000260.1:0-3099 GCA_039935355.1 Candidatus Tumulicola sp. | reverse complement strand
GCTATTTCGGAATGGCTCGCAAATTCCTAGCCGCTCCAGGTTCTACTTGCTTTCGATGTCTAAAACGAGAGCATGCAGTTCATTTCGATTTCACGCCGCCTCACCGAGAAATTCAGCGATGCGGAGTTTGCCGAACATATCGAAGCCGAACGCGAGCGGGTTCGCGTGCTGTACCGCGACGGCGTCGTGCGCGCCATCTGGACACGCAAAGACGTCGCCGGCGCCGTGATGCTGATCGAAGCGCTGGACGAAACTACCGCACGCCAAGCCGTCGGATCGTTGCCACTGGCGCAGCGCGAGATGCTCGAAGTGCAGATCGTCCCGCTCGGACCGTACCCGGCCTTCTTCCCGCCGCAGTAGTCCGGCGCAGCCGCAGCGGCTAGGTGCGGATCTCCGGATGCGTGGAGTGTGCTTCGTGCGGCTCGTGATCGTGGCGCATGTGGCCGTGCGTATGGGCGTGCTCGCGAATGCCGGAATACGCGCCCGATGCGACCACTTCGGCCGGCGTTCCGATCGCTAAGACCTTGCGGTCAAGCACCAGCAACCGATCGAACCAATCGTCGACGCGGTCGAGATCGTGGGTCGTCATAACGACCGGCATGCCGCCGTCGACCAGCTCGCGCACCAGCACCCGGAGCGCTTCTTCGGTCGCCGCATCGACGCCGGTCGTCGGTTCGTCGAGCAATAACAAACGCGGCTCTTGCGCGATCGCGCGCGCAACGAACACCCGCTGCTGCTGTCCGCCCGAAAGATTGGCAATCGAACGCTCCGCGAGGTGCGACATCTTCACCGCCTCGAGCGCGTGCTCGACGACCTCGCGATCGTGTGCAGAAAACGATTGCCAAAAACGCAGATGTGCGAAGCGGCCCATCGCCACGACGTCCCACACGGTCGCCGGAAACGACCAGTCGACGGCTTCGACCTGCGGCACGTAGGCGATCGTACCGCGCGGCAGGGCGCGCGGGGGGCCGCTGAGCACGCACAGTTCGCCCGACGACGGCTGCAGCAAGCCGGCCAGCGTTTTGAGGCGCGTCGATTTACCCGAACCGTTGGGTCCAACGATGCCGAGCGCCTCGCCGAAATGTACCGTGAACGTTGCGCCCATCAGCGCGACGAAATCGTCGTAGCGAACGACTAAGTCGCGCGCCGAGACGGCTTCGCCCGGCTCGCAGGTGTGCGCGGACTTCACTTCAGTGCGTTCACGATGATGTTGGTATCGTACGCCAGCATCGACAGATAGTTGCTCACCTGGGGGCTCGTGCCGATTGAATCGTCGTACAGGTTCTCGACGACTTTTATGTTCGAGCCTTGCGCGATCGAGTACAGGATTTTCGGGCTGTATTCCGGTTCGCTGAACACACCGTGCACGTTGTGCTGCTTGGCGAGATCGACGAGTTGCGCGACTTGCTGCGGATTCGGCTCCTGCCCGGGATTGCGTTCGACGAATCCGAGCGTCGTGATGCCGAAACGATCGTTGTAATATTGCCACGCGTTGTGGAACACGATCATGTAGCGCTGCGACGGCGGAATGGTCGCGATCTGCGCGCGGATGTGCGCGGTCAGCGCGTCGAGTGCGTTGTTGTAGTGCATCGCGTTGATGCGGAACGTATTGGCATCGGCAGGGTCGACCGCGATCAATCCGTCGCGAATCTGCAGCACGTAATGTTTAGCGTACTGCGGATCCATCCAGAGATGCGGGTTATCGTTGATGATCGGCAGCCCCTCACTGGCGATCACGGTCTGCAGCTTCGGTGACGCGGCATTGCGCAGCAATCGATCGAGCCAGGTTTCTAAACCGGCGCCGTTTTCGACCAGCAGTTTGGCCTTCGCGATTGTCGCGACATCTTGAGGCGTCGGCTCGTAGGTTTCGGGCGACGCGCCGACCGGCACGATGCTGGTAATGCGCACTTTATCGCCGCCGACACCCTGCACGAACGAATTGAGCGTCGAGATGGTGGTAACGACGTCGATCTTGCCGTCGACGGATTTATCCGACGATGCGTTCGACGCGCAGCCGGTCGCGCATAACGCGAGCGTCAGCGCCGCAGCCGCGAAACGTGCTAGCGACACGTCGCACACGTTCCGGTGAACTCGATGTCGTGACCGTCGAGTGCGAAACCGCTCGACGCGAGGACGGAGTGCGCGAACTGTTCCATCGCCGTGCAATCGACGTCTTCCACGCGTCCGCACGTTCGACAGATCGCGTGGTGGTGATGGTGGTCGGGTTCGCAGTAGATATACGCCGCCTCGCCGGCATCGTCGATGCGGGTCGCGATGGCGCCGCGAGTCTTGAGATGCTCGAGGGTGCGATAGATCGTCGAGAGCGCTACTTTGGCGTCGACGCCGTCCAGCTCGTGCTGGATGTCGCCGGCGGTCAAAAAGCGCCGCTCGCGATGGAGCACGTTGGCGATCAGCTCGCGCGGACGGGTGGAATATTCGGCTCGGGTTCGCACCCGCCGATTATTTCGGAATCGTTCGCAAATCCCTGGCTAGGGGTTCGGCGTGTCGATCGGTTCGGGCGAGGGTGTCGGCGGCGGCGTCGGTAGCTTGCCGGCGCACGATTGCATCGCCGGCGTCACCGCGTTGGCAAACTGATCGCGCCAGTATGCCGACGTTTCGGTGTAGGTGGGCAATGCCATATTGAAGGCCGCGGCCCGCGCCTGAATCTTGGGAATGACCGGCGCAATGATCACCGGGATGGTACCGTTCTGATCGTTGATCGTGGCTGCGACCGCAAGCCAGGCTTGGGCGATCTGCGCCTGTGCCACCGCCGTGGCGGCCGGCGGGCACGGCGCATACAGCTTATTGGTTAGGCTCGCCCGCAGCACGAGCCCAGTGGCCGTCGCCGCGTTGATCTGCGCGAAAAGCGGCGCCTTGTCGGTGTCGTTCGCGCAGACGTGGTCGAGCACGTTGTGCTCTTCACCAAGCGCGCTGAGCGTGTCGCCAAGATCGCTTAATTGCTGCCAAATCGCATTATCGTTGCCCGGTGGATGGCGCTCGAACCCTTGAATCTGGATCTGATAATCGTCGATCAGGCGGCCGTTACATCGGTTCGCGGCAGCCAATTGCGACTGCGTCACGTTGGGCGAAGGGTCGGTC
>JBDTKL010000259.1:0-4203 GCA_039935355.1 Candidatus Tumulicola sp. | reverse complement strand
TACAACCCAATATTGCATTCGGAACGCTGGCAGCGTTGCGGCGGCCGGTGACGGCGGTCGCGATCGCCGGCGCTGCAATCCTCGCCTATCTACTCGGTGCGGCGGCCGCCGGCTGGTCGTGGCCGTTTGCGTACGCACGTCTATTGGCAGCGCACGCCGGCGCGGAGCGATTTGCGACGATCCAATTCGCGCCGTCGGCGATTCTCTACGGCGCGGGAATGGCACCGCCGGTTGCGATTACCGGCGGAATCGTAGTAACCGCCATCACGTTGGCGGCCGCCGCCGTTGCGTTCTGGAGAATCCGCGATATGTACGCGCGCTTCGCATGCTTGTCGGCGCTTATTCCGTTCGTCGCCGGCTTCGCGCACGAACACGATTTGATCGTGGCGTTTCCGGCGGCATTACTGACCGCGGCGCGTTCGCGCGGAACGACGCGTGCCGTCGCCGCGATCGCTACGCTGTTGGTGGCCGTCGATTGGCTGGGTTTGGCGCAGCGACCCACCGGCATTCTACAAAGCGCGCTGCTGGCAGTCGCGACCGGCTGTCTCTTTGCGGCGTTCGGGCCGAAGA
This sequence comes from Candidatus Tumulicola sp., assembly GCA_039935355.1. GTDB lineage: Bacteria > Vulcanimicrobiota > Vulcanimicrobiia > Vulcanimicrobiales > Vulcanimicrobiaceae > Tumulicola. The sequence continues at coordinate 3,633 of JBDTKL010000259.1, read as the reverse complement.
ACATCTCCGAACTCCTCGCTGCGCCGGTCTTCTGCGCGTTGTTTACGGCGGCTGCGTGGCTCGCGATCCAGCATCCGATTGCGGCCTGGCCGGATGCACTGGGCACGTTTCACGCGACCGGCTCCGGCGTGGCCTCGGTGTGGCATGCCGAACTCAAACGTAACGGATTATTTTCCGTCAATCCGGCGGCCGCGTTGCTGCGCGCGCTTTCGCTGGCTGGATGCGCGTTGCTGGCGGGCGCCGTCTACCGCGAGGCTCTAGTTGTCGACGTCCATCATGTTGTCGAACGGCGTCCACGCATTGGGCTTGAATCCGGTTAAGCCTTTGCTATACGTGAACCCGACCTGAGGATTCGACAGGACGATCGTCGGAGCGTTTGCGACGATCAGTTCAATTTCTTTATCGAGAAGCGCTCTCTGCTGGTTTTCGTCGTACGTCGCCTTCGCTGCTTCCAGCATCGTATCGAGTTGCTTGTTGCAGAAATGCGTCACGTTCTGCCCGTTGGGCGGGATCTGATTGCATTCCCAGTTGTTCGAAATGTCGACGCCCGGAGTCGACTGCCACGAGAAGAACGTCATGTCCCACTTGCCGCCATAGACGATCCCGTGGTCCTGAAACGGAGCAAAAAAGGTGGCCGGAGCAAACTGCTTCGTTTGAATCTCGATACCGACGTCCTTCAACCACTGGCGAACGTTTTCGACGATACTATCGGCCGACGGCGAGCCCGTAAAGTACGGGAAAAACAGCGATAAACGCTGGCCGTTCTTCACGCGAATGCCGCCCGGTCCGACCTTCCAGCCGGCTTGATCCAGTAACGCGCGGGCTTTATCCGGATCGAACGGGACCAACGCGATGTCCTTGGGTGCCAGCGGATTCACCGGCGGTACCACGCTTTCGGATGCCACGCCGTACCCATGCGCGATCTTCTTGATCAATTCCGGGCGATTGATCGCGAACCGAATCGCCTGGCGAACCCGCACGTCGCTTACCAGCGGACGGGTCACGTTGAAATCAATATGGTTATAGAGCGGGCTCGTCTGCAGGTCGGTTTGCAGCGACGAGATCGCCTTCATCTGATTGATGTACGACGACGGTACGTTGGGCCACAGGTTGACTTCACCGGTTCGCATTTGCGTCGCGAGGGTCGGAACCGATGCGACCAATCGATACGTGATGTGTTTGAGCTTCGGCTGTCCGCGGAAATAGTACGGATTCGCCTCGAGCTCGACGTTATCACCACGGTGCCATGCAACGATCCGGAACGGCCCGATACCGACCGGTTTCGAGTTGTAGGGTACTTGATTGATCGTGGCATATTGCGCGAGCAAATGTTTCGGCAGAATGTCCGGGTTAGCGCCGGCGCTGCCGAAGAACGTCGGCAGAAACGGCGAGTACGGCCTGCTGAGATGATAGATGACCGTGAACTTATCGGGTTCGTCGATCTTTTTGATCAAATTCCAGCCGTCGCGACCAACCTCGTTGTTGTTGGGATTCAACACAACTTTGGTCGTGAACACGACGTCGTCGCCGTCGAACGGAGCACCATCCGACCAGTGCACACCCTTGCGGATGTGCCACGTGATCGTTTTGCCGTCTTTGCTGATTCCGCCGTTCGCTTCGGTGGGAACTTCAGTGACTAGTTCGGGGTAGGGGTTGTTGTTCACGTCGTACTTGACGAGGTACGCTTGCGAAAGCTCGGAGATGTATCCCAGCGTCAGTTCGGTAAAAAGATGCGGATTGAGGCTCGTGATATCGCCCGATCCGTCGGCCAAGGTCAACGCGTGCGTCTTCGTCACGGTTTCGCCGGCCTTCGAGCACGAACACAGCAGCGCCGCGGCTACGAGTACTGCCAGCGGACGCCAGGCATTATTTTTGAGGTGGGTCAAGGTCGAGGCTCCTTGTTTACTCCAAGCAACAACGGGTTAGATCGAATAGGCCCAGGGATTCCAGAATGCCGAAATCACCGGCGAAGGGTCGAATCCTTTGAAGTCTGTGTTATACACGTACGGAACGCGCGAAAAGCTGATGATGATGGTCGGCACGTCGATCAGTAGCTGCTGCTGAACGATCGTGTAGTCGCGCTTGCGTCGCGTCTGATCCACCGTCTTGAGCGCATCGGCCATCGCGTCGCTGGCCTTGCGGTTCGCCCAGAACATCGCGTTTTGTCCGTGCGGCGCGAAATTATCTTCGGAATAAATCGCATTGTCGTCGGGATCGGCCGCACCGGCCCATGAATACAGGGCGACATCGTAGTGGCCGCCCTCTAACGTACCGCTCGTCGAGTTATCGAAGAACTGGCTGCTCGGATAGTTCTTCACATCCGCTTGAACCCCGACGTCGTGCCATTGGTGCTGTATGACGGTTTGCAGTGCCTTGCCGTAGTTCGACTCGTTCTGGGTGCTCAGCTCGAACTCCAGCCGCTGGCCGTTCTTGACGCGAACGCCGCCCGGACCGACTTTCCAACCGGCGGCATCCAGAATTTGCCGGGCCTTATCCGGATTAAACAGATGATGTTCGATATTGGTCGTGTACGCCCACGAGAGTTTGGGGCTCTGGTCGGTTTCGGCGGCAATGGCCGAGCCGTGCAAGATCTTGTCGATAATTTCGTTCCGATTGGTCGCGTACGCCAACGCCAGGCGAACGCTGTGGTCGTTGACGACCGGATGTCTCAGGTTAAAATCGATATGCGCGAATAGAAACGAATCGACCCGGGTGGCGATCAATCCGTTCTTCGGATCCGCCGCCAGAGCCGCGTATTGCGGCCACTTCATCGCGGAACCGGTCCCCAGCATATCCAGTTCGTGCGTTTGCAGTTCCGTCTCTTCGGTGTTCTCGTCCGAGAGAATTTTGTACACGACGGTGGTTAGTTTCGGCTTGCCGAGATAGAAGTCGGGGTTTGCGACCATTCGCACTTCTTGCCCGCGAATCCACGACGTTACTTTAAACGGGCCGCTGCCGACCGGCAGCGAGTTATAGGGCGCGGTGTTGAACGAACCTTTATCGTCGTTGTATTTCGCGAGGATATGTTCGGGCAGAATCGGCGCGTTGCCGTTAACGCTCCACAACTGCTGCAAGAACGGCGCGTACAAGCGTTTCATATGAATGATGGCAACGTACGGATCGGTACAATCGATTTTGGCGATATCTTTGAAGCCGTCGGTCGTCACGACGTTATTCTTCGGGTTCATCACGACTTGACGGGTAAACTCGAGATCCCGGCACGTCAACTGCTGTCCGTCCTGCCACTTAATATTATGACGTAATTTATACTTCAACATCAGACCATCGGGGCTGACGTCGCCGTTGGCGACCGTCGGGATTTCGCTCAGGGCATCCGGTATGGGCCGGGATTTCGAGTCGTAGCGAACGGTCCACGAGTAGATGAACATCGCCAGCGTGAGCGTCGGAGAACCCGCATCGAGCACCGGATTGAGACCCTTCGGGTCGGTTCCCTCCGAAAAGCGGAACACGCCCGGTTGCGTCCATGGGTGGCGCCCGGAGTCGCCTGCGCCGCCGCTGCTTACCTTGCTGCAACCGGCGAACGATCCCGCGAATACCAATAACAGCGCCGCGCAAGCAGCTTTTCGAATCATCCGGCCCTCCTTCGTTGGAGAGCTACGTTATGCCGATTGC
>JBDTKL010000258.1:0-7130 GCA_039935355.1 Candidatus Tumulicola sp. | reverse complement strand
GCGCGTGCGGTGAGCCCAGCAACGCTTGCACGTCGCCGCGCAACTCCGGACCGCGCAAGAGCATGTCGATGGCGACGGCCAACCGCGTTCTTGGGTCGGGGAACGAGCGAGCGAGCTTGGGAATGTCGCTCGGCGGCACGGCTAACGCGATGTAATGCAGGTCGGGCGTCCGCTGGTCGCCGTCGATGCTGCCGAGAGCGCTATCATCGTCTGAATAGGTGTCGACCGGAATGACCAGCGCTCGGTAGCGAGTCGCATGCGGATCGAGTTCTTGCAAGAAGAAGTACCAGCAGCGCGGATTCGTCCCCGGGACGCCGCCGTTGAGAAACCGCAGCATGCCGCGAGACGCGCGGTCCGCCGACGCCGGGTCCAGCCCGGAATAGATGCGCGAGTCGCCGAGCACCAAGACGTCGCGCGGCGCGGCGGGCGGCAGCGCGCGCAAGGCCGCCAACGAACCTTCGAACGCCCCGGTACTCGATTTCGGATCGAGCAGCGGCCGGTAGAGCGGCGCGTAGAATGCGGCCAAGTCGATAATAATGAAGAGAATCAGGGCGCCGGCGAGCACGGCGCCACCTCGAAACGAACGCAAGCCGGAAGCTGGTTCGTGCCCGGGACGAGCCTTCCCACGCGGGAGCCTTGCGTCACCGATTCGTAAAGGTTGGTATGCTTGAGGATCGCACTATCGCCGTTGTCGATGAGGGCGCCGTTCGCGTCCTGACGCTCAACCGTCCCGCACGGCGTAACGCGCTGTCGCTAGCTGTCATGCGCGAGCTCGACGACGCGCTCGAAGCGGCCGCCGGCGAACGCTCCGTACATGCGGTCGTGTTGCGGGCCGAGGGCCCCGCGTTTAGTTCGGGCCACGACTTGCGCGAGCTCCGCGAAGGCGACCCAGTTATCCACAGGGATGTCTTCGACGCGTGCGTGCGGCTGATGCGGCGCCTCGAAGAGATTCCACAGCCGGTAATCGCCGAGGTCGACGGCATCGCGACCGCCGCCGGCTGCCAGATCGTGGCGGCCTGCGACCTGGCCGTTGCATCGGAACGTTCGACCTTCGCGACACCCGGCGTGCGGATCGGGTTGTTTTGCAGCACGCCCATGGTTGCGCTGTCGCGCGCGGTCGGTCGCAAGCGAGCGTTGCAGATGCTGCTGACCGGGGATCCGATCGACGCGCGCACCGCTTGCGAATGGGGACTCGTCAACCTCGTCGTCGCATCCGAGCGTCTTCATGACGAAACGTTGGCTCTAGCGACGCGGATCGCCGGCGCAAGTCCGACGGTCTTGGCGATTGGCAAGCGAGCGTTTTATGCACAAATCGACCGCGACACCGCCGGCGCGTACGCTTACACAAAGGAAGTCATGATTCGAAACGCGTCGGAAGCCGACGCGCGTGAGGGCATCGACGCCTTCTTAGAAAAACGCGCGCCGCGCTGGCATTGACAAACCCTGTGGGTTTCGGTACGCTCCAGAGAAGTTCCGCGACACTCATATGGGCTATGAGTGGGCGCGTTTCGCGCATAAACCGTCGCCCACACCCGGTATGTATTATCCCGACAAAAAGGGCTCGTACATACGCGACGCCAGGGAGGCTCGCCGTCGGCGGGTCTCCCTGTGTTTTTCGGAGCGGGCACGCGGCGCGCGCGTCGAATGAGAGCGCCCCGTGACGTTTGTGTCGGCGCGTACGCGCTATGCCGGAATCGTGCTTCTAGCCGGCTTACTTGCTTGTTTGGCGGTCGCGGTGTTTCGTCTACAGACGGAAGATCGCGCCAAACGCGTCGAGGTCTCGATGGACTATCAAGACTTCGCGGCGCTGGCGCGTTCGTATGATTATAATCCTGCGGGCTTTTTGATCGCATTGCGGCGTGCCGGTTTGACGTCGCTCGCCCTCACGGAAGAGCTCGGCGCGAACGTCGGCGACGACGGCAAGGCGCAAGTTCTTACGGGAGCGTCGTTGCGTAATCAGGCGCAAATCTCGCCCATCCGCGATCCGTTGCTGGCGCGAATAGTCGCGTCCGGACGTATCGATCCCGGTGCGGTGTATCTGTTGGTCGATGACGCGCTGACCTATCAACGATATCGCTTGCAGTTGGGTCTGCACTTCTCTCCGCACAGCGTCCGCGTGCTGCGCGCATCGCGGCCGTGGTTGATCGAAGTGCGCACGCAAATCGATTATTTCAACACCACCTCGTTGGGTATACCGACCGACGAGATCTTGCTCGCGCGTCGTCTCGGCCTCTTGGTCATTCCGCGGCTACAGAACGACGAACGTTTCGAGCGTCCGCAAATGTCGGCGGCTATCGACGAGGTGTTGCGCTACGATCCCAAAGTATCGACGTTGATTTTCTTCGGGCTGCGCAATCAAGTCATGGGATTCCCCGACCATCTCGAAGACATGGCGGCGATTTTCAAAAAGCATCGCTTTAATTTTGGCTCGATCGAAACGTACGATCAAGCCACGGTGCAAAAGGGCAACGACGGCCTGGCCGAGCTGATCCCCGGCCGCACCGTGCGCGTACAAGCGATCGCAAAGACCGAGCTCGACAAGATCAAAGTGGACGTTGCCATCGCCCGGTACGTCTTGGGCGTGCGCGAGCGAAACGTGCGCGTTGTGTACTTACGGCCGTGGGATCATCGCGATGGTAATAAGTCGATCGAACGAACGAACGTCGACTTCGTTGCGGCCATCGCAAGCCAACTCAAATCGGGCGGCTATCGCTTGGGCCGAGCGACGCCGATTCCGCCCTACCACGGAAACAATCGGCTCATCGTCGCCGTCGCGGCGCTCGCCGTTCCGTCGATCTTCATCTTGTTGCTCGAGTGGTTCGGTTTGTACCGCCGACGGTGGGCGCTCGCCGCATATGCGGTAACGGTGCTCGCGTACGCGGGTGGCGTCGTATCGCATCACGATTTGTTGATTCGCTCGGTCTTGGCGCTCGCCGGAGCTCTGTTGTTCGCCACCGCTGCGTTCGCGGTGCTCGCGCCCGCATTTCGTGAAGAGCCGGCACGCGACACGCGCACCCAACTGCTGCGCTGTTTGGGATGGACGTTGGCCGCGACCGGCGTCGCGCTGCTCGGGGCGCTGGCCGTCGTAGGATTAATGAGCGCACCGCTCGCGATGGAAGAGATCGAGCGCTTCCGCGGGGTCAAGCTCGTGCTTTCACTGCCTCCGCTCATCGCGCTCCTGATGTATACGTTCGACCCGCGGTTTGGGGTCGGGCGCCGGTTGCGGGAGTTGTCATCATCGCCGGTGCTGGCGTATCAACTCTTGGCCGGCCTGGTCGTCGTCGCAGGAGCGGCGTTCCTGGTCATGCGCAGCGGAAACGACAGCGACATCTCCCCGTCGCAGTTCGAGTTGACGCTGCGTCACGTGTTGACGAACGTGCTGTCGGTGCGTCCGCGATTCAAAGAGTTTTTGGTCGGGTTCCCGTGCATGATGCTGATCGCAGCGTTGGCACCGGTACACCGGCGCGCGGTCGGCTGGCTGCTCGCGCTCGGAGCGGGCGTCGGAATCGGCGACGTGATCGATACGTTCTCGCATCTTCACACGCCGCTTTCCATCTCGCTGTTGCGGATCGTCAACGGGCTGATCATCGGCGCCATCGCGGGTTCGATCGTCGTGTACGTGTATCGCAAGATCGCTATGCGCCCAGCCGCTCTTACCTAGCGAGTGCGCCTGCTGATCTCCGGTTATTACGGATTCGGCAACCTGGGCGATGAGGCGCTGCTGCGAATCATCGTAGAGCGCATACGAGAACGCGTCCCAAACGCCGATATCGAAGTTTTGTCGGCTACGCCGCTATCGACCGCTCGCGAACTCGACGTGCGATCGTCGCCGCGAGAACAGTGGCGAAACGTACGTCGTGCGATCCGCGAGTGCGACGTCGTTCTCTCGGGAGGAGGCGGCCTGTTGCAAAATGCTACGAGCTCGCGCAGCTTGCTGTATTATGCCGGAATCGTTCGCGAAGCCGTACGAGCGCGCCGGAAATCGATGATTTTCGCGCAGTCGATCGGACCGTTGGATCGTCTTGGTGAATTCTTGGTGCGGCAATTCTGTAGCGGCGTTTCGCGCGCGACGGTGCGCGACGAGCGCTCGCGCGGATTGCTCCAGCGGCTACTCCCGCGCACCTTGGTGGAGCGCACGGCCGATCCGGTGTTTCTATACGATCCGGCGGCGCCGGCCCACGACCTGAGCGCCGAAGGCCTGGGTCCCGATAGCGGCCAGTATGCCGTCATAAGCGTTCGCAAGTCGCCCGGCTTTCGCGACGGGGCCGAAACCGTCGCGCACGCAGTCGATCGGTTGGCGGGCGTTCACGGCATCCGAAGCGCGTTTCTTCCGTTGGGCGGCGCGCCGGACGCGGAAATTTCAACCGACATCATTCGTAAGTGTGCGAGCGCGCCGGTGCTGCTGCCGGAATGCTCGTTGGAAAAAGCCGGCGCAATTATCGCAGGCTCGCGCGCGGTGATCGGGATGCGGCTACACGCGCTCGTTTTGGCTGCGCGCTTTGCCGTGCCGTTCTTGGCGCTGGCCTACGATCCGAAAGTCAACGCGCTGTGCGACGATCTCCACTACCCACTCGAACCGCTGTGGGAGCCGGGACGCCGGCGCGAACCGGCCTCGGCCGACGAGCTGGTGGACCGGCTGATCGCCGAGCACGACGCGATTTCCGAACACCTGGCCGGTGACGTCGCGGCGATCCGGGCGGCGGCGGAGCGCAATTTCGACGTGCTCGACGACTTGATCGGGGAGTAAAGCCCCCCAGCCTGCGCGAAACCCGAGCGTTCCCATGACCGATACCGGAGCGCGCCGCGATTATCGCGACACGTTAAATCTGCCCCGCACCGACTTTGCGATGAAGGCCGAGCTGCCCAAGCGCGAGCCCGACCGCGTCGCATGGTGGGAGCGCGAACGCTCGTACGAACGGCGGCTCGAACGCAACGCGGCCAACGCGCCCTGGACGCTGCACGACGGTCCCCCGTATGCCAATAACGAGCCGCATATGGGCGGCTTCTTCAACATGGTCCTCAAGGACGTGTTCGTCAAGGTTGCGTTGCTCGAGGGCAAGTACTCGGCGTTCGTTCCCGGCTGGGACATGCACGGTCTGCCGATCGAACTCGAAACGCTGAAGTATCTTGGCATCACGGATTTCCATGCGATCGATCCGGTCGAACTGCGCCAACGGTGCCGCGAGCGGGCCATCTACTGGTTCGAACGGCAACGCGACATTCGTATCCGGATGGGCAACTTCGGCTTGTGGGAACGGCCGTACCGCACGATCGAGCCGTCGTACGAAGCGACGATCGTTCGCGTGCTGGCGGATCTCGCCGAGCGCGAGCAGATATATAAAGGCTTGCGTTCCACGCTGTGGTGCGTCCACGACGAAACGGCGCTGGCCGAAGCCGAGATCGAGTACGAAAACAAGACCTCACCGTCGATCTACGTGCGTTTCCCGGCACGCGGCGAACAAGTGCGCGAACTGGAACGGCGATTCGGCGCGTCACACGACGAAGGTCCGCTTTCAGTTCTTATTTGGACCACGACCCCGTGGACGCTGCCGGCCAACGTCGCTATCGCATTGCGTGCCGATGCAACGTACGGCATGTATCGCGTACACGGAGAGCGGTTGATCCTCGCGACCCCGCTGGCGGAACGCACGCTGGGCGAACGATTCGCGTCCGCCGAACTGTTGGCGACGGTCGAAGGATCGCAGCTCGAACGTGCCGCCGTGCGCCATCCGTTTGAGGAGCGCGATTCGCTGCTCGTACTCGGTGCGTACGTCGAGCTCGAAACCGGAACGGGCGCCGTGCATACCGCTCCCGGCCATGGCGCAGACGACTTCGAAACCGGCGTTCGCTACGGTTTGCCAATTCTCAATCCAGTCGATGCTGCCGGCCGTTTCACGCAAGCCGCGGGCAAGTATGCGGGCCAGTTCATCTTCGATGCGAACGACCGCATCGTTGAGGATTTGCGTGCGTCCGGCGCACTGTGGAGCGTCGAAGCGTACGAGCATTCGTATCCGCATTGTTGGCGTTGCCACAATCCGGTTATTTTCCGCGCAACGGCGCAATGGTTTATTTCGATGGACCGCAACGAACTGCGCCAACGGACGGTAGCGGCCATCGACGACGTGTCGTACGTTCCTGAGTGGGGGCGTACGCGGCAACGCCAAATGATCGAAACGCATCCGGAATGGTGTATCTCGCGCCAACGCACGTGGGGAACGCCGATTCCAGCGCTGATCTGCCGCGCGTGCGGGCAGTCGGTGCTCGATCCCGGCGTCGCCCGTCGCGCCGCGGATCGGTTTGAAGAAGCGGGCGCCAGCGTCTGGTGGACCGATCCGGTCGAAACCTATCTTCCCGCCGGCTTTGCCTGTCCGCATTGCGCCGGCGGCGAGTTCGAACTCGAACGCAACATCGTCGACATTTGGTTCGAGTCGGGCGTTTCGCATCTGGCCGTGCTCGGGCGTGACGGCTTGAACTGGCCGAGCGACGCCGTTCTCGAAGGTGCCGATCAATACCGCGGCTGGTTTCGCAGTTCGCTGATTACCGGCGTTGCGATCGAGGGTGGCGCGCCCTATCGACGCGTGATCAATCATGGCTGGGTCAATGACGAGCACGGCCGGGCGATGTCTAAATCCACCGGCACCGGCATCGGCGCGCGTGAGGCAATGGAACGCTGGGGCGCCGACGTGTTGCGCTTGTGGACGGCCTCGGTGGAGTTCGTCGACGACGTGCGTTTCGGACCCAACGTCGTCGATCAAATCGGTCGCGTGTATCGCAATCTGCGCAATCGAATCCGATTCTTGCTCGGGAACGTCAACGATCTTCCGGACGATGCGATCGTTCCCCGCGATGCGATGGAGCCGTTCGACCGGTTGGCGTGCGCCGTCGCAGACGCGTTCGCCGCAGGCGTCCGGCGCTCGTACGATGCCTTCGCGCTGCACGAGGCGTACCTGCAAATCGTCGAGTTCGAAAGCGCCATGTCGAGCCTCTACTTCGATGCGCTCAAGGACCCGCTGTATTCTCGCGCACGCGACGATGCGCGCCGGCGCAGCGCCCAGTCGGCGTTGCTCTACGTACTCGAGCGGATGCTCGTCGCTCTGGCGCCGGTGCTGTCGTTTACGGCCGAAGAAGCG
>JBDTKL010000257.1:0-4165 GCA_039935355.1 Candidatus Tumulicola sp. | reverse complement strand
CGCCCTTCGGAACGTACGGTGAGATAACCAACATCGGCACGCGGAATCCGAGACCGCCCATATTGTCGAATAGCGGCGGCGGCTCGTGATCGAAGAACCCGCCAAAATCGTCCCACGTAACGATCACAGCGGTCGAATTCCATTCGCTACTTTGACCGATCGCGTTCACCACCGACGCAACCCACGACGGGCCGGTGTCTGCTTTACCCTTCCCCCACGGGTGATCCGAGGCGTAGGTCTCGGGAACGATCCACGAGACGGCCGGCAATGTGTTATTGGTAATGTCGTTAAAAACGTTCGTCTCCGGCCACGAAACGTTTGTCCCCCACTCGTTCGGATCGTTATACACGTCTTTAATTGCTGAGAAGGCGTTCCACAGGGCCCCAGCGCTACCCGGCGCATACGTCGGAGTATAGTACTTCCATGAGACACCCGCGGTGTCGAGCAAATCGCGCATCGTCTTGGTTGGGAATGTTAAGCACGGAAACGGACCCTTCTTCACCTGATATTTCCCGGAAGTCGTTAAAAGCGACGTGTACGTGCCGGCCGGTGCCCCGCAACCCCAATCCGTAAAGTTCGACGGATAGTCGATCAGCGTCGACGAGCTCTTGATCTGGCTTCCACCGGCGACGAGATCGAGATGGGCCGTAAAACTGCCGCTGCCTTGCGTTGTGAACAGATGATCGCTCAGACCATATTGTTTGGCCATCGTCCAGTAGGGTTGAATGTCCTTCGGGTTGACGTACATGTATCCGTAATTGCCGGCTGGGTTGTTACCGTTAACGCCAACGAGGTTAAAGCCATCCATATCGCACGAAGTTTTCGGATACTTGTCATTACCATCGCATGCAAGATTGTAGGCTCGCGAATTATGGTTCAAATCTTCCTCGCCGGCTAAATCGCGCATAACGAGCTTGATCGGCGTCTTAACGTATTTTTTACCAACCGGCTTCAAGTAGTATCCCGACGTCGCGCCATCCGCTCCCGGATATGTCGCGAACAGATTGTCGAACGTCCGGTTTTCTTGAACGATGATAACGACGTGTTTGATATACTGGCCGCTCGTCGCATTCATTGACTGTGGACCGGAAGGTGCGAACGACGACCCTCCGCTGCCCGGCTGAGAGCAAGCGCTCAACGCGGCGATCGTGGCGGCGATAACGAATGGTCGCAAACGCAACATACGAATGAAGTTCCTCCGGGCAAAGTCTCGTTGCGCTTAGTCGCTCGCCATTGCGACACCTCCCTTCTGCGAATTAAGCAACCTACGTCAATGAAACGCGGTATCGTCGAGCATCGATAATCCGCGTTCGACGTCTGCGTTCGATACGATTAGTGGTGTACGAGACGGATCGCTTGGCCGCCCGCCGTGCTAATCAGATAGTCCCGGTTCGCGCGCTCGCGTCACGACATCGCTTGCGAGAAACGGCGCGCAGCTTGTGCGACCGCGCGGTAACGGCGTTCTCAAGCGCTAGCTCGTCGCGCACGCATATAACGTTAATGCCGACGCAGCTGCGGCCGCGATTGCCGCCGCCCTCGATGCGAGCGCGCTGGTGATGCTGACCGGCGTGCCGCGCGTCTTGCGCGATCCAAGCGACCCGTTATCCTCGATACACCATCTTTCGCTGCGCGACGCGATCGCACTCGTCGACGGGACGGCCGACCGCGACGGCATGCGTCCGAAACTCAACGCCACTATTACCTACGTGTCGGCGAGAACCGGTTCGGCCCACATCTGCGCTTAGGCCGCCGCCGATCGCCGGCGCACGCCGTCGCGTCGTACCACATGCGTTGTACCGGTGCGAAAATCGTAGGTTACGACGCCGGAAATCCGTTCGCCGCGCCCGGTGGTGCGTTCGGCAGTGACGGTCGGAAGCGCGGCCAGGCGCTCGGGGCCGGGCGGCAAACGGCGCAGCGACAATCCGTATGGGGCGCCGTCCCGCCCGCGAACGATCGCATCGAATGGTTTCGCCTGGGCACCGGCGGCGAGAACGTTCCGGCGGGCGAGTCCGAAGCAGCGCGACGCTAAGCGCGACGATGCGAAACGGCGCAGCTCCGAGACGATTCGGTCGCGTTCGGCAAACAGCGCGGCGGGCCGCACGCCCTCGGCAGCGGCTGACTGCACCAGCGACTCGAAGCGCACCAACGCCTCGTTGGCCAGCGCGCTGACCGTCGGCGGGCGGTTGCGATGCAAGAGTACCTGGCGAACGGCGTCGCGCATGGCCGTTTCACCGAGCTGCGGAAGCGTTTTCGCGAGCAGAACCGGGTCGTTCACCATCACACTATCGCGTTCTCTTGTGCCATACGCCTGGCACTATCGATAAATGCGACTCTGGTCATTTATAGATTTCGTGCCGGCGCTTACGAGCGACAGGTTCGGGCGGTCGAAGTTCGCAAATTCGACACTCACCTATTTCGGAGGCCAGTTCGTGCAATTATTGTACGCGAGATCTATCGCCTTGGCTGCTTGCCTCGCATTTCTAGCAGCTTGTGCGGGTGGCGCCGGGAGCTCCACAACGCCAGGCCCGCCGGTGGACCGGGCGGCCGGCTCGAAGGCGCACACCATCGATCATATCGTCATTATCGTTCAAGAAAATCGCAGCTTCGATAACCTCTTCGCCACATTTCCGGGCGCCGATGGAGCGACCTCAGGATATTACCTCAAAAAGAGCGTTCCGACGCTCGTTAAACTCGTCGCAAGACCACTGGACGACGGTCGCGACATCAATCATGCATCGCAAGCGTACAACGACGCCTGCGACGGCGAAAACACGTATCCGAAGACGGCGTGTGCGATGGACGGTTTCAACCTCGAGGGGATCGACGGCAACAACCCGGCCGGTACGTATCCGTACCAATACATCAAACCGTCCGACATCAAACCGTATTGGTCCTTAGCCAAGCATTTCGCACTCGGCGACCGTATGTTTCAAACCCAAGGCAGCGGCAGCTTCACCGCACATCAAGACCTCATCGCCGGCGGGACCACCATCGACGACGCAAACTGCGGCAGTTCGCAAGCTGCCTGTGCGATCATCGACTATCCCGGTCCAAAGAGCTTTATCAACTGGGGATGCCGCGCGCCGGCTGGAACGACGACGTCGCTACTAACCCAGCAGGGCCAATATCTTTCCGGTGCGGGGCCGTTTCCGTGCTTGACGTACCCAACGCCGACGATGCGCGACCTCCTCGATGGAGCCGGCGTGACGTGGAAATACTACACGCCGCCGTACGTTAGTCAAACAAGCGGGGCGCTATGGAATGCATTCGCCGCAATCTCGGCCGTGTACAACGGGCCGGAATGGCAGACCAACGTCTCGATTCCTGAATGCAACGTCTTTGCAGATATCTCAGCCGGCACCTTACCGCAAGTCTCGTGGGTGATCCCCGAAGAGGAAAACTCCGACCATCCGCGTGGCCCGGGTAAGCCCGATTACGGCCCGCAGTGGGTCGGAGCGGTCGTGAATGCGATCGGTAAGAGTGCGTATTGGAAATCGACGGCAGTCATCGTTACGTGGGATGATTGGGGTGGTTTTTACGATCACGAACCGCCGGCATTCTTCGACGACATGGGCGGACTCGGATTTCGCGTACCGTTGCTCGTCGTTTCACCGTACGTTCCGAAGAACGAAATTTCGCACACGCAATACGAATTCGCAAGCATCCTGAAGTTCGTCGAAGAAACGTTCGCGTTGGGATCGATGGGTACGACCGACGTGCGCGCGACCTCGATCTCCGACATGTTCGATCTCAATCAGAAGCTGCGACGATACGTCGCAGTGCCCGCCCCGCCGTCCGATACGTTCTGCACCAGCCCCCAATCGCTTAAGGAGCCCGTCGACCGCGAATGACCGCTCGTTCCATCCGATCGCTTGCCTTTATCGCTTGCGTCGCAACCGCCGCTTGCGGAGGAGGGGCCGGAACGGCTCCGCCGCTTTCCGGCCGTCTCATGCCGGCGGCCGCAGCATCGCCCAGCCCGATCCAACACATCGTGATGATCGTGCAAGAGAACCGCAGCGTCGACAATCTCTTTGCAACGTTCCCAGGGGTGGACGGAGCGACATACGGCTATTACCTCAAACCCAGCGGTAAGACGTACGTCAAAACCAAGGTGAACCTGAAAGAGCGGCCGCTCAACGGCGGCCTCGACATCAATCACGCATCG
>JBDTKL010000256.1:0-4876 GCA_039935355.1 Candidatus Tumulicola sp. | reverse complement strand
TCTTCGGAAAAATGCTATCGACATCGACCGCCGGCAACTCGGGGCTGGCAGCTTCGTGACGGATACATTCGACGTACGGCAGATCGTCGACGATCTTGCCCGTCAAGACATCGATGTCGACGTCCATGACGGTTTCGCCGCCTTGGCGCAGCACGTACTTCTTTTCCGTCGTCAGACGCCCGACGATCGAAGCGCGCGCGTTATGCGAGATCGACGGCAGCGAATACTCTTCGTTGTAGATGCGCAGCACTTCGGCGGCGGCTTCGTGCGGCAACGCCCACAATAGCCGCTCCTGCGCTTCACCGATGGCGGCGACGTACGGCGGTAGTCCGTCGACCGCGACGTTGACGCGGTCGAGATCGATGTCCGCTCCGTATCCGCCGGCCGACGCCAGCTCGGCCGAACAACCCATCAATCCGCCGGCGCCGAGATCTTTGCACGCCGCCACGATGCCGCGTTCGCGCAACGCTTCGAAGACGCGATAGGTCGCGCGCATCAACACGTTTTTGAGGAACGGGTCGGGAACTTGCACGGCGCCTTTATTCGCGGCTTCGTCGGCTTCGTCCAACGTTACCGACGAGAACGAAGCACCGCCGAACCCGCTTTCGTCGGTGGCTTTTCCGACGAGTATCAAATCCCATCCGGCCGCTCCCGAGGGCGCCGCCGAATGCACGATCTCGGACTCTTTCAAGACCCCCAGAGCGACGACGTTCACCAAACAGTTGTCGTCGAAGCCTTCTTCGAAGTAGACGTCGCCCGCGATATTCGGAACGCCGATCGCATTGCCGTAGGCGCCGATTCCATCGACGACGCTGCGAGCCACATACCGTTGGTGCGAGCCGGGTACGTCGATGCGACCAAAACGCAGCGGATCGGCAACGCCGATCACGCGGGCGCCCATGCATAATACGTCGCGAACGATACCGCCGATGCCCGTGGCCGCGCCTTCGAACGGAACGACTTGCGACGGATGGTTATGCGACTCGTGCGCGACGACGATGGCGTACGTTTCGCCGGCGTGCTCCCCGAGTCGAACGATACCGGCGTCTTCGCCGGGACCCAGAATGACGTCGGGGCCGCTTGACGGCAATCGCGATAGGAACGGCCGGCTCGACTTGTAGCTGCAGTGCTCGCTCCATTGCGCGTCGAACGCGTACAACTCGACCTCGGTCGGTTCGCGTCCGAGCCGCTCCACAATGCGTTCGATTTCGTCGGACCGTAGCGCGACGTTCGGACGGACCCCGTCAGGCAAGATGTACGCCGGATGACCCGGTCTGCAGTTGCTGTTGGAGCGACGCATCGAATGCGATCACGCTCGAGCGCGCGTTGGCCTGCATGAGCAACGTCCGTCCGAACAAGACCGTGTCTTCCAAGCCGAAGATCTTCGCGCACTGAAGCGCCAACTCGTCGGGCGGACGGCCTCCGTCGAATACGGGAGCAGACGAGGCCGATTCGAGCATCGAGTGCAGCGCCGAGTGTTCGCCGACGGCCACGAATGCGAGACGAGCAAAGGCGGCTTCGAGCTGCGATACGAGCTGCAGTACGTAGTTCGGCGTCGTCGCCGGACTCGCGACGTGACGTACGGCCGGCAGACCGAGTTGTCCGAACGCTCCCACGATTTCGTTCGAGCGATCGACGCTCTGCGGACCATCGGCGATGATCGCCACCATGCCGGGACGCATGACCGGAAACGAGCCGGCCATTTCGGCGACGCGTTCGTAGGCTTGTTTTACGCGCTCGAGCGCTGCATCGTCGACCACCGGCAGATTGCGATACATCTGCTTGTCGAGCATTAAATCTTCACGCCCCTGCGGCCAAATGCGCCACGAGTCGTTATCGATCACGTCGGCGATGGCGAGCTGCCCTTGATTCTCGCCGCTTGCCAAGCGTCCGAATTCGATCTTGAGATCGACCAACAGCACGTCGCGGCGCCGCCACGCATGCGCCAAGATGTCGAACGTCAGACGGGCCATCTCGGTCATCGCCGCAATTTCGTGCGGTCCGGCGATGTTGGATGCAACGATCTGGTCGGGACTAATGAGCGGATCGTGATTGGCGTCGTCCTTCACGAAAAACTCGACCACCCGCGGAGCGAGCAGCATCCCACGCGTGATCGACGGATTGCGTTTGACGAACGAACCGGCCGCGACGCCGCGAACGACGACTTCAAGCGGCAACATATTACAACGACGTACGACCATCTCGTTGTCGTCGTCGTCTTCACCGCCGTTGAGATAATGCGTCGGTAATCCACACAGGTTGAGCAAGCGGAATACGCGTGCGGTCGTTTGCGCGGCTAAGCGTCCCTTGCCGGGGATTTCGTTCCGTCGCGCTCCGTCGCCGGCCGAAATGGAATCGGTTTGCTCGACGACGACCTGTGCCGGCTGTCCCGGCACTTCATATAGAATTTTGGTCTTGCCACGTGCGATCTCGATGCCTTTGTTCACGAACGCTCCTCGTCGTCGACGCGCACTTCCAATTGCGCCGGGAACGGCGGCAGTTTGTCGATCCGAGCGGCCAGTTCGCGCGCTCGCTGGGGAGCCGTTCCAACGTGTTTCGACGGATCGAGCAGGCGCCGAATCTCTGCCGGATCCAAAAGCGTCGTGAGCGCCCCTTCTTGGGACAGGAGCTGCGAAAGCGGATTGTCGCGGCCTTCGCTCAGTGCGTCCCACGAGGTCATGCACGCTTCGCGAATCGATTCGTGCAACTCCTGACGGTTGCCACCGGAACGGACCGCCTCCATCAACACCGACTCGGTGCCGGCGAACGGCCCGTAGGTGCGAAGGTTGGCGGCGATGCGGCGCTCGTCGACTTTGAGTCCGACGATGACCCGGTGCGCGAGCGACACGATTTCGTCGGTGCACAGCAACGCTTCGGGAAGAATCGTTCGGCGGTTAGCGCTGTCGTCGAGCGTTCGTTCCAACATGTTGGTAGCTGCGTTTTGCCAGGCGGCGTCCGCGTAACCGGGCAGCAGTCGCGACAGCGAACCGATCCGTTCGCACACGATCGGATTGCGTTTGAACGGCATCGCCGAACTGCCGACTTGCTTACGCCCGAACGGTTCGGCGACTTCGCCGAACTCGGGCGTGCTGAGCACGCGAACGTCGGCCGCAAACTTCGACAGCGATGCGCCGACGCCGGCGAGCGCCGACAACAAGAGATAATCGAGCTTGCGGGGATACGTTTGGGTCGCGATCTCGCGGGCCGTCAACCCGAAACGTTGTAGCACGTGCGCCTCGAAATCGGCGGAGCGTCCCGAGCCACCGGCTAACTGCTCGTACGAAGCCGCCGTTCCGACCGCTCCGCGCAGCCCTTTGGCCGTTAGATTATCGAAAACGAACTGCAAATTATCGCGGTCGATCGTCAGGTCTTGTGCGTACACGGCCAACCGATAGCCGAGCGTCGTCGGTTCGGCCGGTTGCAAGTGGGTTGCGCCCATGCACACCAAGTCGGCATAGCGACCGATCTGTGTAGAAAATGCGTGCAGTAGGCCGTCGATCGAAGCGCCGATCCACGAGAGCGCCAACCGCAGCCGGTACGTCTCGACAGTATCCTCGATATCCATAGAGGTGGCACCCAGGTGCAGCTTACCGCCGCCCACGTTCGCCTGCGAAGCGAAGACGCGGATCTCGGCCATCAGATCGTGATGAATCTCGCGTTCGATTTCCAAGGCCGCGTCGACGTCGACGCGGCTCGCGTTGGCACGCAGATCGGCGAGCTCGGCGTCGGAGATCAACTCGCCGGCGGCGTGCTGCGCCTCGGCAAGCGCGACCCACACGGCACGCCATAACCGGCGTCGCGTATTTTCGGAAAAAAGTGAGCGAAGCTCAGCGCGGCCGTATCTCCAGGAGAACGGCGAGGCGTACGTACGATAGTCCATGGGTGCACGGATTCCGTTCGCGCCAATGCGGCGCGCGCCTGTCGCGCTGGAACGCGCGCGGAGGGTACGGCTACATTTGTCCGGTAGTTCGGATGCGATGAAATTCGCCGCGCTCGCATGCACCGTCGTCATTGCGCTCGCCGCTTGCTCGAAGACCGACGGCACGGCGACAAAAGCGGGACGCCACGTATGGACGCAGCCGGGCGTTCTGCGCGTCGCAGTCGTCGAAGAACCGAAGAGCCTGAACCCTCTACTGGCGTCGACCAGCGTCGACGGCTTCATCGACCGTTTCCTCTTTACCGGGCTACTCTCGGCCGACGTCCGCGGGAACCCGATTCCGATGCTCGCCGACCGGGTTCCGACGCAAGCCAACGGCGGCATCAGTCGCGACGGTCTGACCGTAACCTACAGGCTGCGCCGCGACGCCCGCTGGTCGGACGGGGTGCCCGTGGGCGCAGGCGACGTGGCCTGGTCGTGGCGTGCCATCATGAACCCCCGCAACAACATCATCTCCCGGCACGGCTACGACATCATCCGCAGCGTCTCGACGCCCGACGCTCATACCGTCGTGGTCCGGCTGGGGCAACGATTCGCACCCTTCGTTAACACGTTCTTCGCCGAGAGCGATCAGCCGTATTCGATCGCTCCGGCGCACGTATTGCGTGCATATGGTGACATCAATCGCATTCCGTTTAACGACGCACCCTCGGTCAGTGACGGGCCGTTCCGGTTCGTTTCGTGGACCCACGGGGACCGGATCGTGCTCGTTCGCAACGCGGGCTTCTTCAAAGGCAGGCCGCAGTTATCGCGCGTCGTGGTGCAGTTCGTACCCGACGAGAATACGGCCGTCAATCTGCTACGGACGCATTCGATCGACTACGTCTATCAACCATCGATCGAGACGTATTCGGCACTGTCGGCGTTGCCGGACGCGCACATCGTATGGACCGACATGAACGGATACGAGGCGGTCGAGTTCAACTTGGCGCGGCGGCA
>JBDTKL010000255.1:0-6789 GCA_039935355.1 Candidatus Tumulicola sp. | reverse complement strand
CGGGTCCACGCTTGCACGAGCTACGCGTGCCAGTGCTGGTCGTGACGGGCTCGCGCGACGCGATGACGCCGCCCAAATACGCGCAGTCGCTCGCCGACCGGGTGCCTTTGGGCTCGGCGCGAATCATTCCCGATGCGGGACACTTCGCGATGATCGAACGCCCGGACGAGGTCGCGGACGCCATTGCGGCTTTTGCCGCAACGGCCTGAGTCGCACCGCACCTGGCAGCACTGATGGAAGGAGCACCGTGGGTCGGTTTCTTGGAGCTTTGTTACTCTGCGCGTCGATCGCGCTGATCGCGGCCGCACCAACACCGCAGAACACGCCGGTCCCGGTGGCGACGCCGCTGATGAAGGCGCAGACCGCCCCGCCGCCGTTGCCGCCGGGCGTGGCGGGCAGCGTCTTGGTGTATCCGTTCGACGTGCAAACGGGCGCCGATCAGAAGCTCGGAACCGCGATCGCCGAAATCATCGCGCAAGAAATGGGCGCCGGCGGTAGCTTGGTTGTCTTGCCGGTGCCGATGGATGTCAAGCGGACCGACTTTTTATCGCATGCACGCGAGCAACACGC
Organism: Candidatus Tumulicola sp.; assembly: GCA_039935355.1. Taxonomy (GTDB): domain Bacteria; phylum Vulcanimicrobiota; class Vulcanimicrobiia; order Vulcanimicrobiales; family Vulcanimicrobiaceae; genus Tumulicola. Next base: position 6,219 of record JBDTKL010000255.1, on the reverse strand, counting down.
CGACTTTTATATTTCCGGCTACGTGACGCCGGTTGGAGATGCGGCGGCGGTCGTCGAGCAGGTAGTGAGCGTCGAGAGCGGCGTGATTATGTTCTCGCAGACCGCACAAGTGCAAAGCGTTTCGGACGTTGCTTCGCAGTCGTTGCAGGCCCGTTCGCAGATTCTGGCGTTCTTAGGGCGCACGACGCAATCGATGCAAACAACGCAATCGAACAGCACGCCGGAACCGAAGACGACGAATGGTGCGCAAGTGCCGCTCAAGGGTATCTCTGGGATCGTCGACTCGGTGTTTCACCATCACAGCGCATCGCCGACGCCCGCGGCTCTCGCGGTGAAACCTAGCCGGGGCATGTATGTCGTGCCGCCGACGGTCGCTGCTCCCCCGGCACCGGGCGTGACGGCCGCCGAACTTACGAGCACGAGCAACGAGCTGTACTTTGCGCTGCAGCATTATTATACGGCGAAGATGGCTGCTGCTACGGCAGACGTTCCGGGAGCGGCAAACGCTATTTGTGGTCCGAATCGCAACAATACCATCGCGACCGGCACGATTTCGCAAGTCATTCCCAAGCGTGGGCGTACGGTTTCGACCTTCGTGCTATCGGTGTATGCGTGTTTTGGCGCTCGGTTGGAGCAACTCACCGGAACCGGCGAAACCGTCAAGCAGGCAGTAGACGCGGCAGTCGCGTCGTATGCGTCGGCGCATCCCGACAACAGCTAGCTGGGTCGGAGCGGTTGTGAAACTTCTGAATTTGGACCACGCGGATGTGCGCGTGGCATCAATTGCGGCGGTCGAGCCGTTCTACGACGCGGTGTTGATGCCGCTCGGTTTATCGCGCAAGCAGCGCGCTCACGTGGCCAAGGACGGCGAGTGGCACGACGTCGACGTTTCGCATGCGCCGAATGCGGTGGAATACCACACGCCGATCACGCCGGGTGAAGCCGGCTGGTTCATCGGTTTTATCGAGGATGAGTCGATGGACGCGACGGCGACGCGCCTAGCCTTTGCTTTGGATTCTGAGGCAGATCTGGCTGCGGTCGAGACGTTGGTGCGCGCTGCCGGCGGACGGGTCGTTGAATTTTCGAGCGATGCGGGCTATCCGGCGTTGTTCTTTGAGGATCCGCTCGGAACGCGGTTGGAGATTTGCGCGCGGCGGCCTCGATCCTAGCTTTCCGACTCGGTGCAGCCCCTAACGCGACTGTATGAAATTCGGACTAGACTTAGTCCACTCGTTCAGATCTTGGTAACACGATAATTTTGCTCGGAAAGTCTTTCGGCAACGAAACGGCAACGAGCGCGTAACAAGTAGGTCCAAATCGGTGGCGTACATGCAGATCTGTTACGATCGGACGCCCCGTCACGCGGTGAAAGTCATTCGAGCAGCGCCTTCGGACCGAATCGGCGTTTGCCAACTTATGAACGAGTGGACTTAGTCTAGTTCGAATTCCATAGAGCGTCCGAAGGGCCATAACGTTCGGTCGATGTTGTTCTTGTCACATTTGCTGCCGTTGCGGGCACCCGAACTCAGTGAATGTCAGAAGCAGCGTTCAACGTCCATCAAGCTAAAACGCACCTATCACGTCTTCTTCAACGGGTCGCCGACGGGGATGAGATCGTCATCGCGAAAGCGGGGAAGCCGCTCGCTCGGCTCGTCCCCTTCAACGCGACGCGCGCGCTCGATCGCAAGCTCGGCGCCTTGGGAAACACGCGCCATGCCGATATTCAACGGGGGCATAAGCGAGAAGCCGACCTGTACGCTACCATATCTACGGCCGGTGTCTCAGAAGCTACGCATGATTGGGCAGAGTCTTGGGAATCGTCGGAATGTTTCGACGGCGACTAAGATTCTTGCTCGACACGCGCGTCTTGCTCTGGGCGTTAACCGATGTTAGCAGTCTGCCGATATTTTATCGATTCGCGCTTCGTTCGAAGTACAACGAGATTCTGTTTAGCGCCGCAAGCATTTGGGATCTCGCGACAAGCGAGGAACCGAATCGATGGGCTCGAGGATTCGCGCCCGAGGAAATTGCTCGGTCCGCGATTGAGACCGGCTTCGTAGAACTGCCGATCGGAGCTGACGCCGCAGCAAAAGTGCGGACACTGCCGGCCTACCACGAAGACCCGATCGACCGCGTGCTCATCGCACAGGCGATAATCGAGCCGGCACGCTTCCTAACGACGGACAAATTTCTCGCCAACTACTCCGACGTCGTAGAAATCGTCCAAGAGGAGACGCACCCACAGTATCAGCGTTACGGCGCGTTCTCGGGAACGGCGCGATAGGCGGCGACGTCGTCGGTCATGATCTTTTCGGTAACGGCGTACGTGCCCGATGACGTGCCGGTAAAGCTCCAATGTTCCGACGCCTGGGTCGCGTTGGCGTTGAACGCGCGATCGGGAATGGCTTGCAGCGTATCGTAGCGGTACAACACGTAGTTTTGTCCCGATTGCAGGCCCGAGACCGTGACGGTCAACGTGAGAGGATCGGCCGGCGGACGCGTATCGGAGTGTTTGGCGATCTGCGGCTGTTCGTCGTTGGCGCTGGTCGCGATACGCACGGGAACCGTCTCATGGTCGTCGTCGCGCACGCCGGTAACGACGGCGCCATAATTCTGACCGTAATCGGGTAGCGAATACCACGGCACGTCTGGCCCATCGGCTTGCTTTCTGCTGCGCTGGAACGTTCCGAAGGGATACGTGAACACGTAACGTGAGTGGCCGGGGCCGGATCCTAAGAGGCCGTTGTCACTGAATACGATCCTGTCGTCGGGATCGTAGCCATCGCTGCTTTGGCGTGCATCGATACCGAGCACGGGGACGATATGGTCGTATTCCGGCGAGCCGGCGCGCGGTTTACGATCGCCGTAGAATCGATAATCGTTGGTGTAGATGCCGATCACGACCGGATAGCCTTGCATCACGTTCTGTTTGACCCACGCGAGAAAGTCGTGCGGGCTCTTCTCGGTCTTTCTATTCCACTCGGTAGCGGCGAGATGCATGTTGCGCACGGCCCGCATGTCGGAGCCGCCGAGCAGCAGCTGGCTGCGATAATCGAATTGCGGGGCATTGGTGGCGGCGGCACGCGCATCGTATTGCGAAATATATTGGCCGTAAAAGAAGCCCGCGCTGATAAATGACACTTCGCCGCAATAACCATAGTTATGTTCCCATTGATAACGCGGATCGATGTCGAGACGGTATTGACGTCGATTTTGGTTGGCGATCCCGGCCGACGCGGCGATGGCTGCGCTTACAGCGGCAGAGCCGCCGTGCGCAGCGGGCAAAACCGGTCCGTTACAGCCCGACAGTACAAGCGAAGCCGCGATCGTGCCTGCGACGGCGAACCGGGTGAACATCCGGACCGGATGTGTGGGAAGTTGTTCGAACATGATGTAACGGAGTCGCTTCTATTGGGGTCGAGCGGCGGCCTGGAATTGGCAGCCCACCCGAGGCTAGGCTAGCACGGATGGCCCTTCGCGATCGTTAGGCGGCCGCGCAGATAGTCGAGCGTAACGACGTATTTCTCGAGCGTCCGGTTGCCGATGTTGATATCGAACGCGCCGTCGGACGAGGGCAAGAAACGGACTGACGGAGCACCGAACGTCGTCTCGCCGATGCGAAGTTCCGATAGCGAGCCTTGCGTTTTGGAGTGGCCTTGCCGTTGCAGGCCAAGGGTGGCGATGCCGCGCTTGGTCACCACCGGCGTTCCCGAGTTTCCGGTATCGATGGTCGCCAGAACGCGATGTTTGTTCGCCCAAGCATCGTCGACATCGATCCAGCCCGACGACAACAGTGTGAACGGCGCCGTCAAAGGAGCGTCGTCGTGGCTGGTGACGATCGCAGTCTCGCTGCACGGGTAATCGATGCGAACGCTGCGTCCGTCGAAGAAGTTCGAACCGAGCACGCCCGCCAGAGACACGCCGAGTTGTTTACTCATCGACAAGAGATCCGTCACTACGATGTCGAGCGGTCCGATTGCCGTCGTTCCGTAGCGCAGGCCGTGCAGCGTCGCGGGAAACGCCTTGGTCGTACCCCCGGCCATATCGTTGCCGCGGGCGGCCAGGCCGTTCGCGCGAATTGCAAGCGTCTTCGCGACGGCCGCGTCCACGATCGAGGGCGTCGTTCCGGTGTCGAGCAGAAACACATACGGGCCTTTGCCGTCGACCGTCGCCGAAACGACGATCTCGTGGTGAATGTATCGGAACTTGACGGTCGTCATCGGCGACGGCGCGAGCGGTCTAGCGGCACCGAGCAGCGCGAAACTAGCAATCGCAACGGTAGCAATAGCCAAGGAGTGCCGCAACACGCGGTTCGAAATGCTCGTGGAGAAACGTTGGCAACGCATAGTTAATTCCGGTTCGGTTCCCCGTGCAACGACCCTTGGCCAACCAACTCTGATCGAACTGCCGAAGACAGCTTTAAGGACCTGTTGACCGTTCGTCGGTGGATATCTCGCGTTCGCGGAACGGAAGCAGCCACATCGCCGAGGCGGCCCACAGAACCGTGCCGATGACGATCGTTTGCGTCGCACCAACGACGCTGCCGAGATAGCCGCCGACGAGCGAGCCGATCGGGAGCGTACCCCATACGAACGTGCGCATCGTCGCGTTGACGCGACCTTGCATCCGAATATCCGTCAGCGCCTGCCGATAGCTGATCTGATTGATGTTATAAATTGGAATTGTAATCGCCGAGATGGCCGTCGCAACAGCCATCATGACGTACGGAAGACCGAGCGCTCCGAGTAAGTAGACGCCGCCGCCCAGCGAACCGAACAAGATCGCGCCGATGAGCACGCGGCGAAGGCCGAACCGCGCTCGTAGCCGCGTTGCGAACAAGGCACCGATGAACCCGACTTCTGCAACGCCGAACGCGACGCCGAGCCAGCCGGGCTGTAAGCGCAACATACGATACGCGTAGATTAAGATGACGGCGTTGACGATGGCACCTCCGGCGTTGACGATGGCACCTCCGGCGTTGACCGTTGCCGTCGTTAACGCTACCCAGCGCAGATCGCGCGACCCCACCACAAAGCGTATGCCCTCTCCGATTTCGCGAAAGCCTTGACGCGCCGTCAGTCGCGCTCCGTCGTGCGCCGGTTCTCGCTTGCGAATCAGACTGAGGCTGACTGCCGACACGAGATATGAGAACGCATCGACGCCGATTGCGGCAGCCGCGCCGATCCACTGCACGATCACGCCGCCTAACGCACTTCCCGCCATCTGCGATCCCGAGTTTGAGAATTCGAGCTTCGCATTGGCGGACGTTAACTCGTCCGTCGCTACGACGACCGGCAGATACGATTGATACGCGATGCCGAAAAACACCGATGCCGTACCGCTTACGAGCGCGACAACATACACCAGCGGTAACGTTAGGTGCCCACTGAAGGCAGCGATCGGAATCGACGCCAGGACAACGAACCGGATCCAATCGGAGACGAGCATCATACGCCGGCGAGAGAAACGGTCGGCCAAGACGCCAACGAACATCCCCAAGACCGGGAACGGAAGCATCTGCAGCGCAGCGATCGCACCGACTTGCAGCGCGCTTGCATGCAAAACGAGCACCGCGAGGGTCGGCAGCGCGAAGTTAGTCAGCGCCGAACCTAAGAGGCTCACGGTCTGGCCGGCCCACAGCTTTTGAAATTCGGTCATAGTGCGACCGAACGTACGTTAACCGAAGTTAGTCGAACAACCCGGCGGGAGGGGAGATCGTGATGCGTTTGCCCGGGATGTCGACGTCGCGGATAAACTCCGAGACCATCGGCACCATCACGCCGCTCACGATCAACATATCGCTGGCGGGATAATGCGCGATCGAATCGACCGTTCCGTAGCTTCGACCGTCGGTCGCGTCGACAACATCGCAGCCTGCGAGATCGGTGTCGAGATATTCGCCGGGTTCGACGTCGACGCGATCGCGCGACGTGTAGAGCGTGGCCCCGCGAAAGCGTTCGGCTGCATCGGCATCGTCGACGCCCTCAATGCGAACCAGCAGCCGTCCTTTATGCGGACGTACCGACGTCAGTTTGACGCTGGCACCTTCCCAATAAAACTCGGCACCGGCTAAAACGAGCGTGCGACCCGCATCGGTCGGATCGCACTTTACCTCGCCACGAACGCCGAACGGCCCGGCAATCCGGGCCACCGGCACGTCATTCTTCTTTGGCGTCATCCGCAGCATCGTCGCCGGCTTCTTCTGTATTCATGATGTCG
>JBDTKL010000254.1:0-4260 GCA_039935355.1 Candidatus Tumulicola sp. | reverse complement strand
AAGGACGCCGCCGCGCTGATCGACGGAGTCTTCGAAGATATCCAGGCGGCAGTCGTCGGCAGCGAGCCGGTGAAAATCCCGGGGTTCGGCCAGTTCAAGGTGCGCGATCGTGCGGCTCGCATGGCTCGCAATCCGGCCACCGGCGAACAGGTTAAAGTTCCCGCGAAACGCGTCTTCAAATTCTTACCGGCGAAGGCGCTGAAAGAAGCCGTGATGTCGAAGCGCGGCTCGAGATCGGCGGGCGGCGCAAAGCCGGCGGCCGGCGCTCGTAAGAAATCCAAGGCAGCAAAATCCACGGCCAAGAAGGCTCCGGCGCGCGGCTCGGCTCGTCCAGTCGCGAAAAAAGCGCCCGCGCGTAAGGCTGCAGCGAAAAAGACCAGCAGCGGTCGCAAGACGCGCCGCTAAACGGCAAGACGCGTACGCGCGTAGTGTCAAAAAAGGTACGATGGGGACGACGGTTTTAAACCGGCGTCCCTTTCGTCGTACGTCGAGAACCATAGAAGAATGAGCGACTCGGTTGGAATCTATGCGCTCATCGCTGCGGTCTGTCTAATCTTCGGCGCGCAAGGTTACCTTGCAATCCTATATATTCTCTTCTATCGTAACGGTCGCAAGCCGATGTTCACGCGCCGCGAGGCGATGTATTTGTGCGCGATTCTCTTCTGCGCCGCCGGAATTTTCACGATCGTAGCTGTGTGCTCGCAAACGACGATGGCACATCTCAGCGCGGCGTTCGGCGCGAGCACGATGACCGGCGCGGCCGCTCGGCATTGTTGGGCGTTCCGTCGCGCGTTTGCAAAGCCCGTAAAATAGGTATAGGCCGCGTATGCGAGAATCCGCTACTCCGCCCCTCGAGGGAGCCGCAGTCGTGCTATTCCGTCGATCACTAGCACGGGAATCGTCGAAGGCGCGAAGACCGCCGATAAGAAGTCCGTGGACGAAGCCGCCGGAAAACTCGCTCTTGCCGCGCAAATATTCAACATCCCGATCGTCGTCAGCACCGTCGTTGTGAGCGGCGAACCGCAGCTAACGCACCCAACTTCGCGAGACACTCGCCGGGTCACCGATTCGAGTCCGCAACGGCACCGATTCGCTTGAGGACCACGACGTCGCCCGCGTCATCGAACAAACCGGCCGCAAGACGCTCATCGTCTGCGGCGTCGTCACCGAAATCGCGGTTCAGCGTGCCGCGTTAAGCGGCATCGCCAAAGGCTACCGCGTGATGGTTGCGCTGGACGCCTGCAACGGAAAATCTGAGCGCGGCGAGTGGGCCGCGGTCATGCGAATGCAACAAGCCGGCGTAGAGATGTGGTCGGTTCCGGCCATCCTTGGCGAACTTGCTCACGATTTTTCCGACGGGCGCCCAAAGCAGGCTTTCGCTCTTCTTAGCGGATAAGTCATCCGTGCACGCGTCGCCACATCGACATCCGCACACAGAATCGTCGCATTGACCGTCACGTGCGCGAGCGCCGCTGGCTGAGCACCAGCCCCTGCGGGCAGGCTAAAAAGCACCGCCAATAGAGCAAAAGCCGCCCGTCTATAACGATTCATGTCTATTATTCTACGCCAAAATACGTTTGATGCGAAGACGCGCCGGGCAGAAGCGATGAACCGTGACCGAACCCGCGCCAAGAATCGACGCCACCTACTTGCTCCCAATCCGGCGTGAACAAGCCGGTCGCGAAAGAGAGCTGGCCACCTATCTCGCGTCGCTCCCGATCTCCGAAATCATCGTCGTCGACGGCTCGCCCGCCGCCGCGTTCAACGCGCTCCGCGACGCTCTGCCCGCCGCAGTAAAGCATCTGCCGCCAGATCCGTCCCTACGAGGGCTTAACGGCAAAGTGCGCGGCGTCCTCACCGGTCTACGGCACGCAACGCACGAGCGCGTCGTCATCGCCGACGACGACGTTCGTTACGACGCTAAAGCCCTGCGCGAAATAGCCGAACGCCTCGACAGCGCCGAAGTCATACGCCCGCAGAACTATTTCAAACCCGCGCCCTGGCACGCGATCTTCGACGGTGCGCGCTCGCTGATCAATCGAAGCCTCGACGGGGACTGGCCCGGCACGCTCGCAATTCGCAAGAGCGCCTTGCCCGATGCCTACAACGCCGACGTGCTGTTCGAAAATCTAGAACTCGTGCGAACCATCCACGCGAACGGCGGACGGGAGTGCGTCGCGCGCGATCTCTTCGTCCGACGCCTACCACCAACATCCCAGCACTACTGGAGCCAGCGCGTGCGCCAAGCGTACGACGAATTCGCGCGGCCCGCGCGACTCGCCGTAGCCGTAACCATCATCCCGCTACTATGTGCCTCAGTGCTGCTCGAGACGCCGGCCATCGCAGAAACGATCGCAATCGCAGCAATCGCCCTCGCATTCGCCGGTTGGCTCCGCGACGGCGCCTGGAAGCACTTCTCACTCTGGAGCGTTGCCGCCGCCCCGCTCTGGCTGGCAGAACGCGGACTATGCGCGTGGATCGCCGTCTACCAGCGCGTCGCCCGCGGCGGGGTTCGCTACGCTGGGAACGTGATTCGCGATGCCGCAACACCACCCGCACACCTGACAAGACGCGCACCATGAACGCAAATACCCCGCTCGGCGAATACACCACATCCTCACCGTTCGTATCGGCAGCAGCGCGCAGGTTCAGCAATTACAGCGCCTTCGAAAACGACACGCTCACGCGGCTGATCGATCGCCGCGAGCCATTGCCCCGCGCCCGCATTACCGATGCGGCACTGCGCGCGTTCGTACAAAGCGACAACTGCTCGTGCGTGGCCGCAAAGGCCGCCGTAACGGCCGGCGGCTACCGCTTTGGCTACTATCCCGGCTTCGCACCCTCCGAAGCGATAGAAGGCGTCGCAAGAGACCTCGCGGCCTTCGTGGCAGAGCGCCCGTCCATACACTCGCGCTACGCCACATTTGTCGCAGCATTCGAAGAAGTGGGCTGTGGCGAGGAACGCTGGTTCGAACGCAATCTCTGGCGCATTCTACAACGTCTCCACGAACTCGATGCGCGCCACAATTCCTACAACGCCTCTGTAGCCAGCGATCCATCAAAGCCCGACTTCTCATTCAGCTTCGCCGGCACTGCGTTTTTCATCGTCGGCATGCACCCCAACGCGTCGCGCCGGTCACGACGGTTCTTCATGCCGGCCCTCGCGTTCAACTCACACGATCAGTTCGACACGGCCCGACAAACGGGAGACTTCGATCGCATCGTAACGGCCGTTCGCAAACGCGAACTCACGCTGCAGGGATCGCTCAACCCCGAACTTCGCGAATTCGGAACCCGCAGTGAGGCGCGCCAGTATGCAGGCCGCGCGACGGAGGATGACTGGAAATGCCCGTTTCGTCCCCAACAACACTCCTAGCGCCCAAAACCGGCACCGCAGTGCAACTGCATCGCGGTGACACGCTCGCAATCATCGATACCGCCGGCGGTCAAGTCGCCGACCTGGCATTCTTCAGCGCCGTCGACGTGTTAGAGTCGTTTTCGCCCGGCCGCACGATCGACTATCTCGAACGAACCAAACTGCGCGTCGACGATGCGCTCTATTCGCAACGCAGCAACGAACTCGCAGTGATAACGCGCGACGACGTTGGCGTTAACGATATGTTGCTCGCCCCGTGTAGCCAGGCGATGTTCGCAAAGCGCGGCGAATTCGGCCACGGCAGCTGCCACGCAAACTTAACGGCATCGCTCGCGCCCTTCGGCATCGGACCGCATGCCATCGTCGCGACGCTCAACGTGTTTATGGACGTGCGCGTCGATGTCGAAGGACGCGTGACGATCCATCCGCCACCTTCGCGAGTCGGGGATCGCTTCGAACTACGCGCGCTACGCGATCTCATCGTGGGAATAACTGCCTGCTCTTCGGAGCTGACCAACGGCGGACAGTGCAAGCCGATCGCGTACGAAGTAATTTCGCACGGAAACTAACCGGTAAATGGGTAAGAGGGGCCGATGGAAGGTTCAAAATACAACTGCCGCGTCGACGGCTGCAAGTGCCAGGTTGGCGCTGTCGGTGAATGCTGCGATCCCAAATGCAAGGCGTCAAACGATAACGCGAGCTGCCAGTGCGAGCACTCCGCTTGCGCTTCGGGCTCCAACGAGGTGAAGCAAGCGGTGCGCGAAGCCACTCGAGGCGACGAAAAAGTTTCCTAGGGAGTCTCTGATTAAGTCAGGCCCGATGTAAACACCGAGTGTTTCGAGCGTGTGGTACAATTTCGGTGATGAAACCGATGTCATTTGCCG
>JBDTKL010000253.1:0-5450 GCA_039935355.1 Candidatus Tumulicola sp. | reverse complement strand
CTTGTTACCAAGGACGTCGACGAGCCCTACCGCATGTTGACCTCGCGTGCCGAGCATCGGGTCGTGCTGCGGCACGACAACGCCGACCTGCGCCTAACGCCGGTCGGACGCGAAGCGGGATTGATCGGCGACGAGGCCTGGGAGGCGTTTGGCTCCCGTCGCGACGCGCTCGATGACGGGCTTCGTCGTGCGGAAATCACGCGCTACTTGCGGGGACACCGCTTCGAAGCGGGCACGACCATTGCGGCGGCCTTGCGGCGGCCCGAGGTCGCCTACTCCGATGTCGCGACGGACTTCGACCCTCGACTCACCGACGAGATCGGCGAGCGAGTTACACTGGAAATCAAGATCGCCGGATACGTGAAGCGACAGGAACTCGCGATCGAAAAGGCCGCCAAGGCCGAGCGAGTACCGATTCCCAGTTGCTTCGACTACGGAGCGGTGGTGGCGCTATCGAGGGAAGCGCGCGAAAAACTGACGGGCCGGCGTCCCGAGACGCTTGGAGCCGCCGGGCGCATCCCGGGGGTAACCCCCGCGGATGTAGCAATTTTGAGCGTCTTCGTTGGCCGCCCGCAAGTGGCCACAACAGAGGGAGAGCATCGTGGATAACCCGGTTCGCGACGGGGCCGCCGTCGAGCACGTTTCAGGACTGCCGTTTTCGGCGACGGTCGACCGTCTCAAGCAAACAATCGAAAGTGCGGGCATGCACGTTTTCTCCGAAATCGACCATGCCGCCGGAGCCCGTGGGGCCGGCCTGGAGATGCCGCCGGCGACGGTCTTGATCTACGGCTCCCCCGCCGGCGGGACGCCCCTCATGTTGGCCGCACCAGGAGCGGCACTCGATCTCCCGCTTCGAGTCCTGGCGCGTGAACGACCCGACGGCACGACCGTCATCGCATTCCATCCGGCCGAGCACATGTTGCGCGAAGACGGCGTCCCGCCCGAGCTGGCGGGCCGGCTGACGAAGGCTCAAGAGATACTGGTCGCGGCGATCTCCGTAGGCTGATGGCATTGCTGCCCGAGCTCCTCGAGGCGGCTGGCGTCGAACCCGGCGTTCGCGACCGGCTCGCCCAATATGGGCGCCTGGTCCTCCAAACGAATCGTTCGCTCAACCTCACCGGCGCGAAGACCGAGGACGAATTGGCTCCGCACTTGCTGGACAGCCTTTCACTCCTACCGTATCTGGGAGCGGACCTCATCGACGTCGGTTCGGGCGCCGGTTTTCCAGCCATTCCGCTGGCGATCGCTTCGGGCCGGCCAATCACGATGGTGGAAACGACGCAGAAAAAAGCCCTTTTCTTGCGTCGAGCACTCGACGAGCTCGAGCTCGAGGGCGAAGTCGTGAACGAACGCGCCGAGGTTGCGGGACACGTCGGGCGACTGCGCGATCGTTTTACCACGGGGACTGCCCGCGCCGTCGGTAGCGGTCCGACCGTCATGGAACTGCTGCTCCCGTTCGTTGCTGCGGGCGGACTTGCGCTTTTGCAGCGCGGCAAACTCGACGGAACCGAGCGCGCGGCGATGAGCGATGCCGCGCCGATGCTGGCAGCTGAAGTGGAGGCCGAGTTGCCGGCCGGGGGTGACCGGCGGATCATCCTCGTGAGGAAGCTGGGTACCACCCCGCAGCGCTTCCCGCGGCGAGCCGGGGTGCCGGATCAACGCCCACTCTGCCTCGAGCGCTAGAGGCCGGTAAACGGCGAACCTCCGTATCCAGCGGTCGCTTCGCCGACTGTTTCACGTGAAACATTGGATGAGCGAGCTTCCCCGGGGGGTTTCCCGGCGGGAAAGAAAGATGAACGACTACCATGACTGTTTCACGTGAAACGCCAGGGCGAGGGACCGACGCAGTCATCGATCGTCGACTGGCTGAGGCGCTGCCGGGCGGGAGCCTGTACGCCGTAGGCGGGCGAGTTCGCGACGATTTCCGTCAGGCAGCCGGTGAAACCGTCGAAACGCAGGACGATCTCGATTATTTAGTCACCGGTATCACTACCGAGCGCTTGCTTGAATGTCTTCAACCGCTCGGCCGTGTCGACGTCGTGGGAGCGGCGTTCGCAGTCGTCAAGCTAACGCTCGCCGGGCGGACCGTCGATATCGCGTTGCCCCGCCGCGAACGTTCCACCGGCGCCGGACACCGCCAATTTGAGGTGCAAAGCGGGCCCGACGTGTCGCTCGAGGACGATCTCGGCCGGCGCGATTTTCGCATGAATATGCTGGCACGCGCCCTTCCCTCTGGAGTGCTGGTCGATCCCTACGGGGGCGTCGGCGACATCGCGTTGCGCCAAATCGACATCCTCAGTCACAAGGCGTTCGAGGAAGATCCGTTGCGCATGCTGCGAGCAGCGCGATTCGCAGCTCGATTCGCCTATGCACCCACGGCCGAAACGCTCGAAGCGATGACGCGCTCGGCACACCTGACGCCGACGATTTCTCCGGAACGTATCGCCGACGAACTCAGCAAGCTGCTGTTGAAAGCTCCACGACCGTCGACCGGCCTCGAATTGTTGAGGAAAACCGGCGTTTTACGCGAGTTCTGGCCGGAGTTGACGGAGGGCTACGGCGTGGAACAAAACGAGTGGCATGCCTACGATGTGTGGCATCACGCGATGGCGACGGTCGACGCGACGCCGCAGGGCGACCTCACGCTGCGGCTCGCCGCACTACTGCACGACGTTGGAAAACCACGCACGAAAGACGGGCCGCACTTTTATCGTCACGAGAGCGTCGGGTCCGAAATGGCCGTTCAAATGCTGACGCGGCTACGCTTTTCGAACGAGATCGTCGACGACGTATCGCAGTTGGTAGCGCTGCATATGTTCGCTGCCGATGAAGCGTTGAGCGACGCAGCCGTGCGGCGCTTCATCCGTCGCGTCGGACTCGCACGGATCGATCGCCTTTTCGCCGTTCGACAAGCCGACGTCGCCGGCTCGGGATTGCCGAAACGCGGCGATCACAACGAGCGTTTTGCCGAACGTGTATGGGCCGAAATCGACCGTAAACCGGCATTTTCGGTGACCGGCCTGCACGTGCGCGGCAGCGACGTCATCGATGCGATGGTGAAGCGCGGACTGGTCGATTCCAGCTTTCGTGGCGACGCGCGAGTCGGCGAAGCGCTGCACTGGTTGTTCGAGCAGGTCACCGATGCACCCGAGCGTAACGAGCGCACTTCGCTGTTGCTCCTTTTGGAACAATACTTCGACCGGTATACCGAGCGCGCGGCGCTCGCCAAGTGAGGTTGGAACCTGCCGCGCATCATCGCTTTGGTCAATCAAAAAGGGGGCGTCGGCAAGAGCACGACGGCCGTCAACCTTGGTGCGGCCCTAGCGGTATGCGGAAGTCGCGTGCTGATCGTCGATGCGGATCCGCAGGGCAATGCGACAACCGGATTCGGCGTGGACAAAACGCTAGTACGGCACGATACGTACGACGTTCTTTTGCACGACGTTGCCGCGGACGATGCGATCGTTTCGACCGAGCTCGAAACGTTGTTTCTGCTGCCGGCCACGATCGATTTGGCCGGCGCCGAAATAGAACTCGTGTCGGCACTATCGCGCGAAACTCGCTTGCGCGAGGCGCTCTCGCCGGTTGCCGCACGCTACGATTTCGTGTTGATCGACTGTCCGCCGTCGTTGGGTTTATTGACGGTTAACGCGTTGACGGCCGCCTCGGAATGCCTTATTCCGGTGCAGGCCGAGTATTACGCGCTCGAGGGGTTGTCGCAACTGGTCGCGGTCGTTGGCCGCGTGCGCCAGGCGCTCAACCCGCAGCTGCGAATTGGCGGCGTGCTGGTGACGATGTTCGACGGCCGTACTCGATTGGCGGGCGAAGTGCTCGACGAACTCGTGAAGTTCTTTCCCCGCGAAATGTTTAAAACACAGATTCCGCGCAACGTGCGTATCTCCGAAGCGCCGTCGTTCGGCCGTCCGGTCGTTCTGTTCGATGTGAAGAGCCGAGGCGCGCAAGCGTACCTTTCGCTCGCTCGTGAAATGCTCGACGCCGAGCGCGTCCCTTCGTGAGCACCCCCAAACGAGGTCTCGGGAAAGGCCTCGACGCGTTACTGAGCGGCAGCGCGCTCGCGCCGTCGTCGCGCGATGAGGCATTGCGCGAACTACCGGTCGCACGCATTTCGCCCAACGCGCGCCAGCCGCGTAAAATATTCGATGCGCAACCGCTCGACGATTTACAGCGTTCGATCGCCGAATACGGCGTGCTGGTTCCCGTCATCGTCCGGCGGCGCGGCGACGATTACGAATTGATCGCCGGCGAGCGGCGCTGGCGCGCGAGCGCGGCATTACAACGCGCCACGATTCCCGCCATCGTGCGAGATAGCGACGACCGCGTCGCGCTCGAACTGGCGATGATCGAAAATCTGCAACGCGAGGATTTGAATCCGCTCGAAGAAGCCGCCGGCTTCGCCGATCTGACCGACGAGCACGGACTTACGCAAGACGAGGTCGCACAACGGTTGGGAAAGAGCCGTCCCGCGATTGCGAATGCGCTGCGATTGTTGACGCTCCCGGACGCGATTAAAGCGATGGTCGCCGCGGCGAAGCTGTCGGCCGGTCACGCCCGCGCGTTGTTGGCCGCGCCGCCCGAGCGTCGCATCGCGCTGGCCGAGCGCGCGGTTCGTGAAGGACTGACGGTGCGCGCGCTCGAGCGAATTGCGGCCGGCATCGCGACGACGAAAGCACGACGGCGCACCGGCTTATCGGCCGACGAACTCGATTTTGAAAACCGCTTGCGCGAACGCTATGGCGCGCATGCAGCACTCGTTCGCGGTAAGCGCGGCGGACGCATCGAACTGCGCTTTACCAACAACGACGAGCTGGTGCGCATCGGCGAGCTGCTGCTCGGCGACTCGTGAACGTCGCCGTCATCGGGCGCATCCTCACGATGGCGATGTTCGGCGCGATCTGTTTCGTATTGCTGGTACCGCTCGCTATCCAGCGCCATCAAATTCCCTTTGCAATCGCGGTGATCGTGCTGTTTCTCGTCTATCTTATCGCCAACGCGATCGCGTGGCGCCGCACCTTCCGCCGCTGACGCGCAACGCGCGTCTAGCGTTGCTGCGCGGGCCGTACGTGATCGTGAACGACGGCCACGGGTCGCCCGATCCGGTCGACATCGTGCGCGCATGCATCGACGGCGGCGTGCGCGTCGTGCAGTATCGCGCGAAACAAGGCATCGATGCGGCGCGGCTGCGAGCGCTGCGTGAGATCACTGCGGAAAACGGCACGTTGCTCGTCGTCAACGACGACATCGAGGCGACCTTGGCATTCGATTGCGACGGCGTTCACCTCGGCCCCGACGACGGTGCCTTCGGCGGCCTCGATCTCGTGCGCGAGCGATCGATCGACCGGCTAATCGGCGTTTCCGCGGGCACGCCGGAGGAAGCGCGCGCGGCCCACGCCGGCGGCGCGGATTACATCGGCATCGGAGCAGTCTTCGCG
>JBDTKL010000252.1:0-3260 GCA_039935355.1 Candidatus Tumulicola sp. | reverse complement strand
GTTTCACTACGCCACGCAGTGGAACGTGAACGACGAATACTTAGAACTGCCGATCGGCCACATTCCATTGCCGAACGACTTGCAGGGACAAGCGCTGGCCGGCGATTACGGCGTTCTGCAATCCTTCGTCGTGACGGTTCAGAACCCGAACGGTTCGCCGGCATCGATCGCGATCTACGAAAATCCGCGTGGCGGACGTGCTACCGGCACGTTTCTGATCGATGGCGTCTTAGTACAGTCGCATCAAACGCCGGCGTATTCGCGCTACAAAATCCGGCAATACGTCGTACCGGCGCGTGGCTTCGTGCGCGTGACGATCGTTACCATGCCCGAGGCCGGGTCGAGCTATCCGCTCAAATTGATTTTTGCTCCCGACGACGGGAGCGTCGCACCCGGCGCACCGGGTTCCCCAGCCTTCTAGCTTCCCGAAATCCCGTTGCTCGACGCCGCGGCGTAAAGCCTTTCCATGGCGCCGGCAGCGGCGTCCCACGCGAATCGTTCGATCGCGATCGCACGCGCACTCGCAGCGCTCGCGTCGTACGCGCCGGCGAGCGCCGCCTGCAGCGTTTCGGTCCACGCCCGCGCGTCGTCCAGGCAGACTACCGGCACGCCGGGGCCTGCGATTTCGGGAAGCGAACCGCGCTCGGAGACGACGCACGGAACGCCCGCGCACATCGCCTGCGCGGCAGCATAACCGAAGCCTTCGTAGGTCGATGGCACGGCGACGACGCCGCAGCGCGCATACAGATCGAGCACGTCTTCGCGCGAAACGTATCCGCGCATCTCGAGGCGTTCCGAAATGCCCAGCGATGCCGCGAGTGCGGCGCATTCGTCGCGGTACGGGGTTGGCGGCCCGACCGACACGATGCGCGCACCATCGAGTTCCGGCAACAGCCGGATCAGCGCCGCTAAGTTCTTTCGCCGTTCGACGGTTCCGACGACGAGGATCGTCGAGCGGTCCGCCGTTCCGCGTTCGAGCTCGCACATGTCGGCGGCGACGCCGGGATAAACGACCGTAACCCGCTGCGGATCCAATCCCGGACAAACCTCGAGTAACTCGCGCCGCGAAAACTCGGAGTCGACCGCGATGTGGCGCGCCGACGCGTATCTCTGCAGCGACAACGCTCCGAAATACCAGCGCGCGTACCAACGTGTATGCGCCTGCACCCGCAACCACGCGACGTCGTGCACCGTCACGACGACCGGCATGCGTCCGACCAACGGCATCGTACCGGACGCGCAGTGTAATACCGCTGCGCCCGATGCACGCGCGCGACGCGGTAGCAACAACTGGTCCCACAGCACGCGCCGGTCGAAGCGCCATGGATCGAGACGCGGTTCGGACAACTCGACCAAGTCGACGCGCTTGCGCCGGCGCAACGCGGCGGCCAGTCCGTCCGCGTACTCGCCGATACCGGTCGGCGTTCCGACCGTGAGTTGCGCGTCGAACGCAACCCTCATTGCGAAAGATATCGCGCCAGTGCGCGCACCATCAGTGCGTTCGGATCGAAACGCCGCGCCTGCCGCAACTGCTCGGCAGCGGTCCGCACGTCGCCGCGTTCGTATGCGACGACTCCCAATCCGGCGATCGCGTCGGCACTTCCCGGATTCGATCGCGCGGCTTGCGCGAACAGCGCGCGCGCGCGGTCCACGTCGCCCAGCAGCATGGCTTGATTGGCGGCCGCAATGGCGTACCGGTCGGACAGCGGCGCCGCAGCGACGGCACGCGCGAATGCGTCCATGGCACGGCGCAGCCACGAGCCTTGCGCCGGACTAGCCGGTATTTCACGCCACGCTCGCCTATTTGCCAACAGCCCCATATGCCATTGCGCTTCGGCAACCGCGTCGGGATGCGTTGCAGTCGTCGCTAGCCGTTGCGCTAGCGTGCGCTCGAGCGCGTACGCGGCCGCCGGGTCGTGCGCCGCGACGTCTTCCACATAGTGCTCGACGGCGTCGACATCGGGCGCGGCTAAGAAATATTCAAACGCCAGCGCCTGGTCGCCACCTGCCGCTGCGGCTCGTCCGAGCAAATCGTCGCGAACCGGCGAGGGGGGCAAGGCGATCGCGTAGCGATGCACCGCTAGGGAATCGCCACGATCGAGTGCGTATGCCGCGAGCGTCGCTTCGACATATGGAGCGGGCGCGATTCGGTTGAGTAGGCCGTAGATAGCGACCGCAAAGCGCAACGGCACGAGTCGGGCCGACGAGTATGGGGCGGCGGCGGTTGCCGCAAATGCGTCGGATGCGGCTTGTATGCAAGCGAACGATGCCAGCAGCGCAATGACGGCGACGCCGGCGATCGCGCGAAACGGACCGTACCGCCGGTTCACGCCGCGGCTAGAATTTGACGGTAAAGTTGACGTCCTCACGCGTCTGCGTGTACGTATCGGACGGCAGCAAGTTGTCTTGATAGTGCATCTGTCGCGCCGAAATCGAAAGAGAGCCGGCCGAATGCGGAATGGCGAACGTGAGACGCCCACCGTACGAGTTATCGGTCGCATCCAAATTGTTCACGCCGGGCAACCCGTAGGCGCCGAGCATGCGATCCGAAGCCACGTTCAGATTCAGCGTTAGATTGTTGACGACCGGAACGGCAAGCGCGGCTCCCAAAGAAACGCGGCTCATGTCGGCATAGTTGGGCACGACCAACGGGACGTCGCCGCCGGGCAACTGCCAGCTCGACGACGACGAAAAGGCGGCGGAACCGGACGGGTCGTTGCGCATCAAGCGCTCGTAATCGCTCGAGACTGCGAAGTTCAGATTGCGGTGTAAGGCGCGAACGTTCACGGCCGCACCGGCGCCGTAACCGCCATCGGTCAGCGCCGATTGTTGTTGCGTCAACTGCGACGAATCGAAGTGCGTGCTCACGTGGACCGGGCCGAAGGCGGTTCCGCCGGTTGCGGCCGACGTCCATGTGCTGGTCGACGGTGACTGCGAAAACGCTAATCGGCCCGTCTCGGAAGTGCCGGTCGAAGTGGAACCAACGGCGCTTTCGGTGGTCGCCACCGATGGCGCCGGAGCGTCGGGGTGGTACTCGCCGGAGATAAACGATGTCCCACCGGGCGACGCAACCAAATCGGGTTGGCCGGAGAAAACCGGCGTCGACGACGCCACGTATTGCGCTGCGCGCGCCGGCGCGAATGCTGGATCGTACCGGCCTGCCGTGTCCATCAACTGCGTGTCGGAGCTCGCCGGCGGATCGATGGTCGCGAACGTCGGCGCAACAGCTACGACGTCCCACGCTGCGGGTTGAGGCTGCG
>JBDTKL010000251.1:0-12428 GCA_039935355.1 Candidatus Tumulicola sp. | reverse complement strand
AACGCCGTTTACGGTGGCGGAGCCTTACTGTACAAGCCCAAGATGTTCCTGATTTTCTGGGGCTTCAAGCAAGCCGGAGATCCGAATGGCGTTGCGGCGCTCCTCGAATCGTACGAATCGTCGATCGGTGGCAGCCCGTACAACAACATCTACTCGCAATACCAAGGCACCAAGAAGTTCATCAAGAATCCGAAGAACCAAAACGGCGGCTTCTGGATGGACAACAAGAATGCCATCCCGGCCAGCCCGACCGACGGACAAGTCGCGGCCGAATCGGTTCTCGGCGTGAAGCACTTCGGTTACGATGCAAACGCTTCGTACGTGGTCGTCACTGCACACGGTCACAGTAGCTCGGGCTTCGGCTCGTCATTTTGCGCGTATCACAGCGCGACGAGCAGCAACGGTAATCTCGTCTCGTACACCAATCTTCCGTACATTCCGGACGCGGGACAGAGCTGCGGCGCGGGCATCATCACGCCGCCGGCCGGAGAGACCAGCGCAAACGTCGGCACGACGATCGTCGGAGGCCACGAGTACGGCGAGTCCGTGACCGATCCTAATCCGCCGAGCGGCTATTACAGCAACCAGTGGGGCGAAATCGGCGACATCTGCGCGTGGCAGGATATCCAGAACGACACGTTCGGACAGAATCAGTTCGCTTCTCAACCGATGTGGAGCAATGCGAGCAGCAGCTGCGTCCACAGCTACCAGAAGTCCAAGTAAACTCCAGGCTCTAGGTCACCGTGAGAGGGTGCGGCAAGCGCCGCACCCTCTTTTACAATCTCGCACTGAGGGATCCCGGATGAAACGAAGCGTACTTTCTTTTGCGGTCGCGTTCGCAATGTTAGCCGGTTGCAACGGCGGATCGAGCGGGCCCAGCGCCCTCGTCCCACCGGCCACCGGAAACGCGCTGGGCGTTACCAACGGTCGCACGAACCCGGATGTGGACGTCAATGAGTTGCCGCAGCCGCCGACGGTGAGTTCGGTCAATGGCGTCGCAAAACTCGACCTAGTGACCACCATCAATCCGGCGACCGGGTTTCCCGGATTCGACTATCAGGGACAGCACAACGTCGTCCCGACGATCCGAGTCAATCCCGGCGATACGATCGTGGTCAATGTCGACAACGAGCTGCAGCCCGTCAAAGGCAGCATGTCGGACGACATCAACTTGCACTTTCACGGACTCGTCGTTTCGCCGAACGCTCCGGGCGACGACGTGCTCGACACGATGGCCGGACCCGGACAGAAGCTGCACTATATCGTGCACGTCCCGAAGTGGCAAGAGCCGGGGCTCTATTGGTATCACCCGCACGTTCACGGTGTCGTCAACTATCAGGTCGGCGAAGGCGGAATGTCCGGCGCGATCATCGTTAACGGCTTAGAGCGCCACATTCCGGCGCTCGCCAAAATGAAAGAACGCCTGATCATCGTGCGCTCGACCGGCATCGGTAACACGATACAGCCGAACCCAGGCAGCTCGTCCGAAATGGAAGGCATGCAGGGCATGGATTCGGACGATAGCGATCCGTCGATGCAGGCCGACGCGCGTCCCAACCACAGCAATAAGACGCCCTGCGGTCCCGATACGGGTTTGACGACGACCCTTAACGGCGCGTTGCATCCCGACATTACGATCGCACCGGGAGAGCAACAATTCTTCCGCGTGGTCAACGCGTCCGGCCACAAGACGTTGAAGCTCGAGATCGACGGGGAATCGCTGCAGCTCGTAGCTGTCGACGGCTACGCCCTCGACAGCTATCCGGGAACGCCTCCGACGATCAGCGAGAAGTACATCATCGTCCCGGCTGCCGCGCGTGCGGAGTTTGTGGTTATCGGCCCGGCAAGCGGAGTCGCGAAGTTCCGCAGCGATTGCTACGACACCGGACCCAATGGCGATCCGGACCCGTCGTTGGTGCTGGGCAACATCGTCCCGCCCAAGCATCCCGGTCCGATGCAGCATCCGATGGCGCTAACCGTCGCCGCCAACACCCTTCCCGACAACGCATATTCGTCGACGCTTCCGGCTCCGTCGGTCACGCGGCGAGTGGTGTTCAGCGAGGGTCCGGTTCATTTCTTCATCAACGGCAAGTATTTCAAGCCCAACGATCCGCCGATGTTCACGGCCAAGATTGGAACGATCGAGCACTGGCATATCATCAACGTTACCAAGGAAATTCACGCCTTTCACATCCACCAAATTCACTTCTTGGTCACGTCGATTAACGGCGTTAAGGTGCAGCATCCGTATTGGGCGGATACCGTCGTCATCCCGCACCGCAGCAAGCGGGGTCTCAACGGCACGCCGGGCTATATCGACGCGCTGCTGGATTTCCGCGATAAAAACATCAAGGGCATGTTCGTCTTCCACTGCCACATCCTCGATCACGAAGATAGCGGCATGATGGCCAAGATTCAAGTCATCTAGTTAGGTCCGGACGGCGCGCTCCGCAAATCGAAGCGTTCCGTCCGTGAGAATCGCGAGCACCGACGCGGCAATGCTGCCGCTGACGATCATAGCGGGCTGATGTAACGTCAGCCCGTTAAAAATTAACGCGCCCAATCCGCCGCCGCCGACGTAGCCGCCCAACGTCGCGATCGCGATCGCGGCGATGGCCGCAACGCGCACGCCCGAAAGAACGATCGGCAATGCCAGCGGAAATTCGACGCGCACGAGCCGTTGCATGGGCGACATCCCAAGGCCGTTCGCGGCATCGCGCTGCGCCGGGTCCACGCCGCGAATGCCGACCGCAACGCTGCGCGCCAGCATGAACTGCGCGTACACTACCAGCGCCGCGAAGATCGGCGAAAAGCCTAAACCGACCGCTTGCACCAGCAGCGCCAACAATGCCAGGCTGGGAATGGTGTACAGCGCTCCGAGCGTCCCGAGAATCCAGACGCCCGCGTGCGGACGACGCGCAGCCCACACGCCGAGCGGTACCGCGATCAGCGAGGCTGCGGCGAGCGAGACGAACACCAGCTCGGCGTGCGCGAGCGTCAGCCAGGCGATTTTTCCGAAATGTGTGACTGCGTACGTCATCGCAGTTCGTCGCGCAGGTGCAGATAGTACCGGCGGTAGACGTCGTCGCCGGCGCGCACGAGATCGCGCACGTATTGCGTCGCCGGCGCGTCCAGCAGCTCGTCCGGCGAAGCCGATTGTTCGACGCGGCCTTCGCGCATCACTACGACGCGATCGGCCAATAGCAGCGCTTCGGAAACGTCGTGCGTCACGAACAGCGTCGTCGTCTTGAGCGTGCGCACGATACGAACCAACTCTCGCTGCAGCGATTGACGCACGATCGCGTCGACCGCGCCGAACGGCTCGTCCATCAGCAACACGCCCGGTTTGCCGGCGATGGCGCGCGCCACGCCCACGCGCTGCGCCTGACCGCCCGACAACTCTCGCGGCCGGCGATTGCGAAATGTTTGCGGTGCCAGATCGATCAAAAGCAACAGCTCGTCGACTCGTGCGTCGATGTCGGCACGGGACCAGCCCAGCAGGGTCGGCACGATCGCGACGTTCTCCGCGACCGTCATATGTGCGAAAAGACCGACGGCCTGAATCGCGTAGCCGATGCTTCGGCGCAATTCGACCGCATCGAGCGACGCGACGTCCTTGTCACCCACCAGCACCCGCCCGCTTTGCGGCGTCACGAGACGATTGACGGTTCGCAACAACGTCGATTTGCCGCAACCGGACGGGCCGAGTAACACCACGAGTTCGCCGGCTTCGACCGGTAGGGTTACCCCGTCGACTGCAAACGTTTCGCTGCCCGGATAGCGCACGCGCACGTCTTCGAACAGAATATCGGCCGCGCTCATGCAGAAATTCCCTTGAGAAAAGCGGCGGCGATGTCGCTCGGATCCTGGCCGGATTCGACTGCTGCGTTCATCTGCCGCGCGACCGTGTCGGTTATCGCGGGCGAAACGCGGTCGAGAATGCGTGCGACGTGCGGTTGGGTTTGCAGCGTTTGCTTCCGAACGACGGGCGCAACGTTATACGGCGGCCACAGCTTGCGGTCGTCGCGCAACACCGTCAGGCGATCGACGGCGATCGCACCGTCGGTCGTAAAGGCACTCGCGACGTCGGCCTTACCTTCGAGCAGCGCGCGATACTTCAATGCGATATCGTACGTGCGCACTTCGCGGAACTGAAAACCGCCGTACAACTTTTGCAGTCCGGGTATCCCGTCGGGCCGCACCACGAACTCTTGAATCGTCGCCAAGCGAAAGCGCGAAGCGACCGGCGCCAACTGCGATAACGTTTCGATGCGTTCGCGTTTGGCGAAATCGCTGGTGAC
This sequence comes from Candidatus Tumulicola sp., assembly GCA_039935355.1. GTDB lineage: Bacteria > Vulcanimicrobiota > Vulcanimicrobiia > Vulcanimicrobiales > Vulcanimicrobiaceae > Tumulicola. The sequence continues at coordinate 8,127 of JBDTKL010000251.1, read as the reverse complement.
CGCCAAGCCCTGTGAGTCGTTCATCGGCGACGGCGTCAACCAAAACAAGTCGTAGCGTTGCGCGAACTCGCGCGCCACCGTGCGGTACAACTGAATTGGGTCGTGCATCGGCGGCAAGTGCAGCACGTCGATCGCGGCCGTTCCCGTGTATTCGGGATAGAGATCGATGTCGCCGCGGCGCATTGCGGCTAATGCGATCTGGGTCGAGCCAAGATTGAAACGCCGGTCGACCGGCAAACCAGATCGCTCGAGCGCTTGCGAGTAGATCTCGGCGATCACGAACGATTCGGTAAAGTTCTTCGAGCCGACACGAATGTTTTTGCGCGTTCCACAGGCCGAAAGCGCGGCCGCACCCGCGAGATACGCCAGCGCGGCGCGCCGCGAGACGCTCATCCTCGCGCCTCGATCCGCACTGCCGCACGACCCAGCGCCAGCTCGACCACCAACGCGAGAAGCGCGACCGTTGCAGCACCGGAAATCAGCGCGGTTGTATCGCCGGTCTGCATCCCGCGAACGATCAGGTCGCCGAGGCCGCCGGCCCCAACGAACGTGGCCAACGTTGCGCTGGCGATCGTTTCGGTAGCGGCGGTTCGCACGCCGGAGAACGCGACCGGCAACGCCAGCGGCACGACGACGCGTCCGAACGTCTGCGCCGGCCGCATGCCCATGCCCAGGGCCGCATCGAGCGCGGCCGGCTGGACGGCGCGGATTCCGGCATCGACGGCGATCAGGATCGGGGGCGCGGCCAGGAGCGCGAGAGCCACAATGGCGGGGGCCGACCCGACGCCCAGCAGCGGAAGCAAGAGCATCAGCACCGCCAAGCTTGGGAGGGTGCGTCCGATGCCTGCTAAGGCCAGCGCCGGGCTGCGGAGCGGCCGCAGAAGCGCAGAAGCGATGCCGATTGGGATGCCGGCCACGAGTGCTAGGAGCAAAGCGGAGCCCGCTAGGTACACATGCGTCACCGCATGTGCGGCCAGGTCGCTCCACATAACGCCAGAGTTTTGCCGAGCCGGGGCGAAACCCGTCCTGGGAGTTATGATAGAATCCACTGTCGCCGTTCCGAGTACCCTCGCCGCGACTCCGCCGCCGCTGCCGCTCGACGACCCGTCGCTGCTAATCAGCCGCGAGCTCTCGTGGGTCGAATTCAACGATCGCGTGCTCGAAGAGGGGCTGGATGCATCGAACCCGCTGCTCGAACGGCTGAAATTCGTCGCGATCTATGAAACGAACCTCGACGAGTTTTTCATGATTCGCGTGGCGGCCATCAAGCAGCAAATCGAAGCGCACGTCGTGCGCCGATCCGACGACGGCCGGACGCCCGCCGAGCATCTGTCGGCCATCTCACAGCGCTTGCGCGCGTCGCTTGCGATGCAGATGCTGTTACTCAACGACGAGCTGTTGCCGGCGCTCGAACGTGAAGGCATTCGCCTGGTGCGCGTCTCCGATCTCGACGACGAGACGCAAAGCGTGCTGGAGCATACCTTCGACAACTCGGTCTTTCCCGTGTTGACGCCGCTGGCCGTCGATAGCGGACATCCGTTCCCGTACATCTCGAATCTGTCGCTGTCGTTGGCGGTCGAACTCGAAGAAGCCGGCAAAGACGGCGTCGAACTGCATTTCGCGCGGGTCAAGATACCGCCGACGCTATCGCGTTTCATCCCGATCGAGAATGCGCCGGCCGGCGAGCGGCACTTCGTGTTGCTCGAGGACTTGATCGCTCACCATCTCGACGTGCTATTTCCCGGCATGCACGTTCGAGATGCGTATCTGTTTCGTGTGACGCGCGATGCCGACTTAGATTTGCAGGAAGACGAAGCCGACGATTTGCTGCGCGAGATCGAGTCGGAATTGCAGCGCCGGCGCTTCGGCGAGCCGGTGCGCCTGCAGCTCGAGCGCGGCATGCCCGAGTATCTGCGAGACTTCCTGTGTAAGGAATTGCATCTCACGGCGGTCGACACGTACGAAGTCGACGGCATGATGGCGCTGAGCGACCTTTGGTCGATCGTCAACCTTCCCGGCTACGACCGGTTGCGCGAGCAGCCGTTCATGCCGGCGATTCCCAAGCGTTTAATCGGGGTCACGGATATGTTCGCGGCGATTCGCGAAGGCGACATTCTGCTGCACCATCCGTACGAATCGTTCGACCCGGTCGTGCAATTCGTTACACAGGCGGCAGAAGACGAAAAGGTGCTCGCGATCAAGGCGACGCTTTACCGGACCTCCGGAAAAAATTCGCCCATCACGCAAGCGTTGCTCGATGCCGCCGAAAACGAAAAGCAAGTCGCGGTCGTAATCGAACTCAAAGCGCGTTTCGACGAAGAGAATAATATCGAGTGGGCGCGACGCCTGGAACGCGCGGGCGCGCACGTCGTCTACGGCTTTGCCAATCAAAAGGTGCATGCTAAATCGTTGCTCGTCGTTCGCGAAGATGAAGACGGTTTACGCCGCTACATGCACTTTGGAACCGGCAATTATAACGAAAAATCGGCACGTCTGTACACCGATTTGAGCCTGTTCACGTGCCGCCCCGAGCTGGGAGGCGATATCGCGCAGCTCTTTAATGCGCTGACCGGCTTCTCGAGAATCACCGATTACGAAGATCTCTGGGTCGCACCGGTCACGCTGCGCGGCGAAATCCTTTCTGCCATCGAGCGCGAGACCGAACACGCGCGCGCCGGCCGTCCGTGCGGTATCCGCGTGAAGCTCAACCACATCAGCGACGTCGAAGTTATTCGCGCCCTGTATCGCGCGTCGCAAGCCGGCGTAAAGATCGATATGCTGGTGCGCGGTATGTGCGAACTGCGTCCGGGCGTGCCGGGCGTGAGCGAAAATATCACCGTGTGCAGTATCGTCGGACGCTTTTTGGAACACTCGCGCATCTACTCGTTTACCAATGGCGGCGACCGTCGCGTCTATATCGCCAGCGCCGATTGGATGGGCCGCAATCTCGACGGCCGCGTCGAAATCGCGACGCCGGTACTCGACCCCGTGATCGCAGAAACGATCGACGGCCAAATTCTATCGGTCTTATTGGCCGATAACGTCAAGAGCCGCGAACTCGTCGAGAGCGGTTCGTATCGCAGGCGCTCGCCCAAACCCGGCCAGATTCCGATCGACGCGCAACGCGTATTCCTACATCAAGCGCAAGCGTTAGGTTAAGCCTTCGCGTTACGACGCGCGAGTTCGAGGACGATGTCCCATTCGTGGGGCATCACCGGCTGTACCGACAATCGCTGACCGCGTTTGAGCAATGCCATGCCGGTGAGACGCGGTTCGGCGCGCATTTCGGCGAGCGTGACCGGGCGAGCAAACTGCTCGACGAAGCCGACGTCGACCATCATCCAGATCGGTTTATCCGGCTTGGCGCGCCCGTCGAAGTACTCGCCGTCGCGATCGAACTGCGAGAAGTCGGGATACGCCTCTTTTACGACCCGGCAGATCCCCACGGCCGCCGGTTCTGCGATGCTTGAATGATAGAACAGCCCGAGGTCGCCGAGCCGCATTTCTTGCATGGTATTCCGGGCTTGATAGTTCCGCACGCCGGTCCACGACGTCGTGCCCTCGCGGCGCAGCCGTTCGATCGAGTACGCCTCGGGTTCGGTCTTGAGTAACCAATGACGCATCGCCGCGCGCTTATCGTCGTGGCAGCCCGGCTCCTGGTGTGGTAGGCTTCGAAACATGAACGAGCAGCGGCGAATTCTCCGTGCTTCGAGCGACGGGTGGCACGGGGTCGAAGCCGAGGGTTACCGGCCCGGCGACGCGGTCGACACCGGTGTTTCGCGTCACACGCTGATCGGGAGTCGCAAGGAAAACGCGAGCGACGACGGTCCCGGCAGCGAATTGCGCTACTTCAAAGTCGGTCCGGGCAAAGCGTCGCGTCTAGAGAAGCACGAGCACGAGCATTACGTGGTCGTACACGAAGGCGAAGGCTACGCGATCGTCGGCGATGCGGTGAGCGAAATCGCACCGGGCGACGTCGTGTACGTCGGACCGATGGAGATCCATCAGTTCGTCACTCGCGGCGACCGGCCGTTCGGCTTTTTCTGTATGGTCGACGCCTGCCGCGATATTCCGCAAATGCCGTCGCAAGAAGAATTGGCGCGGCTGAACGCATCGCCGGCCGGAGCATTTGCAAAGCCGGACGCGGTGCCGCCACCGCGCGTTCGCGAAAAAGAGCTACGCTAAGGCCTTCTACTCTTTTCCGGTTGCGATCGGGCGCGACGGATCGGCGATCCATTCGCTCCAGGAACCGGTATAGATGCGCGTGTGCGGGTAGCCGGCGTGCGTCATCGCCAACTCATTGACGGCGGCCGATACTCCCGAGCCGCATTGGTGCACGACCGACGCCGGATCGAGATCCAACTCGACGAACTCGGCGCGTAACGTATCGGGCGATTTCCACGAGCCGTCGTCGTTGTAGTTGTGCTTGAACCAGCGGTTACGTGCGCCCGGAATATGCCCGGGTATCGGATCGACCGTTTCGTTCTGTCCGGCGAAGCGATCGGCGCCGCGTGCGTCGAGCAGTTGCATGTCGCCGCTATCCAAACGCGCCGCTACAAAGCCGGCATCGACGACCATTTCGTCGCGAACTCGCGCTACCAACTTGCCTTCGCGAACCGGCGTGTGTGCCTGCGTCGAGACCGGATAGCCGCCGTTCGCCCATCCGGGGTATCCGCCATCGAGCACGGCCACCGCTTCGTGTCCGATCCAGCGGCACAAAAACCAGAAACGCGCCGCGAACATGTCGGCACCGGCGTCGTAGGCGACGATCTGCGTGTCGTCGTTTACGCCGAGACCGCGTAGAAACGCGGCGAACTCGTCGGGATCGGGCAGCGGATGACGGCCGTTCGCGCCCGTTTTCTTTCCCGCCAAATCGTATTCGACGTCGGCAAAAAAAGCGCCGGGAAGATGACCTTCGTCGTAGAGGCGTTTACCTAACGAAAAATCGGCCAGCGAATGACGGCAGTCGACGATCGTGAGATCGGCCGAACCGACGGCTTCGGCGACCGATGCGGCGTCGATGACGGTGTTCCAGAACGGCATGATGCGTTGCCTCAGTGCAGGTTGATCGTTTGTTTTTGCTCGCCAAGCGGCTGGCCGAAAGCGTTTTCGAGCACGGTTTTCAGTTCGCCGCTCTGTGCCATCGGTCCGAGAATGTCGGTATCGCCGTAAAACTTGCCGTCGATAAACACTTTCGGTAGCGTCGGCCAATCGGTCATGTCGGCGAGCGCTTGGCGCTTGGGCATGTTCTCGAGCACGTCGATCACTTCGAACGGCACGCCGAAACTATCGAAAAACTGAATCGTTTCGAGCGTAAAACCGCAACGCGGTGCGGTCTTGGTGCCTTTGCCGTATACCAACACTTTGTTGGCGGCGACTTCGCGACCGATTTCTTCTTGCAGATCCTGTGACATTTACGTCTCCGATATGATGGTAGTCAGTTCGACCGCGTGAACGCGGCCGTCTTTGAGCGCATCCGACAGCGCTGCATATACGATTTTGTGCTGCTCCAGCAAGGGACGTCCGGCGAAGCCCCGCGAGCGTACCGTTACGTTGAAATGGTCCATCGTGCCGGTGCGATCGAAAATGCGAACGTCTGCATCCGGCAGTCGCGCGCGGATCAGACCGGTTAACGATTCGTCGTCGATCATGAGCGTAAGCGGCCCGAAGTGGTCATCGCCTCTGCCAACCCGCGCGCCTCGCCCAAGGTTTCGGGCAGGCGCGGAGCGTTCTGCATGAGCGCCGACGTGACGCCGCGCGCTAAAATGATGCCGGCGATGCCGATCATGATCGCCGGAACGCCCGAAGCGCGCACCGGCCCGACTTCGATCTGAAACGTCCGTTGTACGCGGGCGATGCCGCGCAAGAACGTTTTGAGGCCTTCCACTCGATTGCTCATATCGACCGCTCTACGGCGTGGGCGCGGAGGAGGCCTGGCATCGGTAGCGCCGCGAAGCGCGGCCTCGATGGAAGCAAGCGATGCGAATAAAATGATGCGCGCGGCGCGTCTGCACGAGACCGGCGGACCTCGGTCGCTGCGCGTCGAGGATATGCCCATTCCGGAGCCCGGACCCGGTGAGGTGTTGGTTCGTCTACGCGCTGCGGCGTTGAACCGGCGGGACGTCTTTATTACGCAGGGGCTCTATCCAGGCATCACGTTGCCGCGGACGCTCGGCTCCGACGGAGCCGGTGAAGTTGCGGCCCTGGGGGCCGGTGCGACCGCTTCGCCGGCCGGCACCGAGGTCGTGATCGATCCGATGCTTGGATGGGGTCTGAGCGGAGACGCGTGGGATCCCGAAACGAGCAATATTCTCGGAATGCCGCTCGACGGAACGTTCGCGCAATACGTCTGCGTGCCGGCGTCGGCGATCTACCCGAAACCGGCGCGCCTATCGATGCAGCAAGCGGCAGCGCTTCCATTAGCAGCGTTAACTGCCTATCGTTCGACGATCGTGCGCGGCAGCGTTCGCGCCGGACAGACCGTCCTCGTAACCGGAATTGGCGGCGGTGTCGCTACGTTCGCGCTGCTATTCGCCAAACGGGCGGGGGCGCGCGTGATCGCTACGTCGCGCAGCGATGCCAAGCTCGAGCGCGCTCGCGAACTCGGCGCCGACGTCACGTACAACTACGAGACGCAACCCGAGTGGCACAAAGAATGTAAGCGCCGGGAAACGCTCGAGGTCGTCATCGATTCGTCGGGCGGCGATACCCTCGCGAAGGCCCTCGACGCATTGCGGCCGGGCGGGCGGATCGTCGTCTACGGCGGTACGCGCGGAGAGGCAACGATCAAACTGTTTCCGCTATTCTGGAAGCATCTATCGCTGCTCGGTACGTCGATGGGCAGCCCGCAAGATTTCGCGGAGATGTTAGCGTTGTTCGAAGGCTCCGATCTCCAACCGGCGATCGACAGCGTCTACCCGCTCGACAACATCGTCGACGCCGCCGAACGTATGGCGGCATCGGATCAGTTCGGAAAAGTCGTTCTCTCGATCGACTAAATCCTACAGATCGATCAGTCGATAGGAATGCACGGTGTCGATTCGTTTGGTCGAACCGAGTTCGGCCTCGGCGACCAACGCAGCGCGGGCGTCATCGAAGGCGCGTTCGACCTGTGGATTGAGAATGGTCGATTCGCGTTGCGTCATCGCGCGCGCGATGTCGTCCGCGGCCACCCGGCCCTCCTCTTCTAATTCGATGAGATGCGCCAGCACCTGGCGCGCCATCGCGGGCCATAGTTCGGGCCGGTCGTCGCCGTAGATTCGCAGCACCAGCTCCGGAATCGTTTGCGTTCCGCCGTCCGCCAGCGCATCCACGATCTCGCGTTCGCGCATCTGTCGGTGCGCGATATATTCTTCGATTTTGGCGCGTACGTCGCGTACCGGCGGTCCGTGCCCGCCGTAGATGGTGCGCGCGTGCGGAAATTCGTGGAGTAGACGTTGCAACGTGTGCCGGTACGCATGCATCGAACCGTGCGGCGGCGCGATCAATACCGTGCCCTCGCCCAAAATCACGTCGCCCGTAAAGAGAGCGGCATCGTCGGGCGCGTACAGCACCACGTGTTCGAACGTGTGGCCGGGCGCATCCATGACCGCGATCTCGCGATCGCCGACGCGAAACGCGCCTTCGAGCGGCAGGTCCGCGTCATGCGGCACCGGGCTGGCCGGATGCGTGAGAACCGGCGCTCCGGTGCGGCGTGCCAGGAGCGCCGCCGCGGGCGCGTGATCCGGGTGGCCGTGCGTCACGGCAATGGCTTCGATTCGCAGGTTTTGCGCTGCCGCGGTCGCGACGATCCGCTCGACGTGCGCCTCGATGTCCGGGCCGGGATCGATCGCCAACGCCGCGCCCAACCCACAGTCGACGAGGTACGAGTTGGTTCCGTCGAGCGTCATCGGCGATGGGTTGGGGGCGCGAACGGTGGTTACCATGCATTCTCCAGCGCGGGCGGCAGTTCGAACCGGCCAGGTTCGCCCCCCGGAAGGATCGTTACCACCGCTTTGCTGCGGGCGAAGCGCTGCAGCTCGTCGACCGAATCGATTCCGCTCAAACGTTCGAGATGTTTGATCGTGGGATACACCAGATGCATCGCGCCGTCACGATACCGTTGCAACGCGACGGCCGGCGACAGCC
>JBDTKL010000250.1:0-3667 GCA_039935355.1 Candidatus Tumulicola sp. | reverse complement strand
CGAACACCGTGAACGGCCCCGGTCCCTCGAGCGTCGCGACCAAGCCTGCCTTCTTGACCAAGGCAACCAGCGTCGTATGATCTGGCGAGTTCATGGCGTTCTGCACGATGTTCTTGCTGGGGTACATGGCCGCGCCGCCGACCATCGGGTCTTGCATCGAATCTTGCGCGAAGGCGGCCGTCGTCACGCTTCCTGCGATGACGAGCGCGAGCGCCATGCTCTTGAGTCTTCCCATCCATCCATCTCCTTTGAGGATCGTTGTGTATGTCAGCTTCACAACGAGCCCGCTCGGCAGATGGATTGCCTGGCGACCCAGTCTCCGGGCCACATCGAGAACCGCGTGGGCAAAGGGCTGCGGCGCCTCCTGCGACACGTTGTGACCGATACCGGGCAAGATTCGCTTCTCGTATTTGCCGGCAAATAGGGCTCGTTTCCGTATCCGCGCAAGTATGGAACGATACGCGTTAACCACGCGCGGCTAGATCAGCGCGACATCGACGTAACTGGATATCAGGCATCGTCTGCTCGTGCGAGGTTCGGCCCTTTAACTTTAATGACGGGTTTACTTTGCAGTAGAACTATTAGGTGTGCCAGGCCGTTGTACTAGATGTATGAAGGCAAAATCGAGCCGCGCGGCGCTGGCAGCAGCGTTGTTTCTGATCTTCGGAACCGCCATTCCGGCCACGGCCACGACCACCGAGTCGCCCGCGGTTCCGGTGCCGTACGTCGCTGCATTTACGCCCTCGTTCGGTAACCAAGGCGTCCCCTATTCGGGCAAGATGCAGCTAACGATCGACGACGGATACGTAACCGGCACATACACCGGCACGTCCGTGCGACCCGATCCGCTGAACGGACGCATCGTTGCGATCACCGGAACGGTCGATCGTAGCAGCGACAACGTGCAGTTCAAAATTGGCGGCGCGATGTCGTTCACCGGTCAGATGTTCGCCGACGGTACGATTTCGGGAACCGCAGACTACCACGGCCAGTTGTATGAGTTCATGGCAAAGCCCGGCTAACCATCGTACATACGTTCGATGCATTTCGACGTCGATAACGAACGTCGATGAACGTACGCAGCGCACGCCAAGCCTCCACCGCGCCAAACGGGTGGCGTGCGCTCCGTATACGCTACGTGCATGATGTGCGTAGTAGCGGTCATGAACCGCCGGGGGGTCGCACTCGCTGCGAACATGCCCGAAACGTTTTTCCCCATCGCGCCGGACGTTCCGGTGACGATCGTTGCGTTCGGCGCGAACGACATGATGGGCGTGCCGTGGGAAACGATCATCCGGATGTACGCGCGACAACTCGGAACGCGAACGTACGCCACGCTCGAGGAATACGCCGCAAGTTTGTTTGCGTTTATCGAACGCTCGGACGCGCTGTGTCCGACGCAACTGCAGGCCGAGCGCGTGCGGCAATGCGTCGCTAGCCTGTGGACGGATTACCGCGATCGCATCGAAGCGATTACGGACCAACGCGCAACAACGTCCGCAGCCGAACGGCGCGTCGAACTCGCCACGATTCTGCGCGAAGACCGGCACGATTGCGAAGGCCGGGCGGACGTGGCAGCACTGGGTGAGGGTTTCGGGGCGCGCGTCGTCGCGACGTACGTCGAACAGATCGACGAGCTCGAAGACGAGACGTTCGGCGATATGCAGCTCACGCAACAGTTGCACGCCGAGCTGCGTTCGGTTCTTGCGCTCATGTACGAAAAAGAGTGGTGCCACCCGCACGATGAGAGCGGGATAGCGATCGCCGGCCTGGGCGATGACGAACCGTTTCCGTCGGTGCTGGTGTATTCGGTCGGTACAGTGGTCGCGGGACGCCTACGCTACATGCTCCGTCAATCGGTGAAAATCGGGGTCGATCGCGATGCAAGCGTCGTCCCGTTCGCGCACCGTGAGACGATCGACACGATCGTCGATGGGGTCCATCCCGACCTGATCGGCGCGATACGCGGCGAGTTACAAGCACTGGTCGAGTCGCAGCACGCCGCGCCGTTTATGGCGGCCATGGCCGGGTTGCCACGTCGCGAGATGGTCCGGATGGCCGAAGCGCTGGTCACAACGAGCACGTTCGCTGAATCCGCCTGCGCGGCGATGCTTTCCAAGGCCGCCGGTTTTGCCTGGGTCACGCATGACAATCCGGTTCGTTATCCAAGTCAGGAGTTGTACCATGGGACCGCTCGATCCGAGTAACCCCAATTTCCCGGTCTACGTCGCACTGATGGAAGGCCGAAGCCCGTCGAGTGTCCCGAAAACGAGCCGCGCCGGATTCGGGCTCATCCTCGCGATGGTCGTTGCCGTCTTCGCGTTCGGCGCCGTGATCGCGTTCGTTATCTTTTAGGCGCCGGGCGAAAGCTTAAGCGAACATAAAGCCGAGCACCAGCTGGTAAACCTCGGCAAAGTTAATATCGGAATGCGAACCGCTGGCGCCGCCGTCGTACTGTTTGTTGCCGATACGCGCTTCGTGCGCGGGCGTCAGATCGGCGACGACCAAGCGCGCGGTTTGTGCAGCCGCTTGTTGTGCCGTAAAACCGATATGCACCGACAGCGCGTCCGAACCGCCAAACGCCGCCACGGTCGCCGCGGTCGGCCCGGACGAACCGAGCGCCGGCGTCGGATCGCCCCCGTGAAAGATGTTCGCAATGCGCGCTGCGGCCGGATACCACGTGCCGAGCGCCTTATCCGCCGCCGAGGTGGTCATCAGCAAACGTAGATTCGAAATTCCGCACACCTGTTTGTAAATATCGGTCGGCTCGAGATTGTCGTGATCGGTAGCGGCTTGCAATAGCACCACGCGAAACGAAATATTGTTGGGTACGGCAATCGTGCCGTTCGCGATGTCGCTCTGCATGTCGTTGAGCGCGGAACAAACGACTTTGCAACCGAAGCTGTGGCCAAGCAAGAATAATCGTAGCGGCAATTCCGATCCGGCGCGCTGGCTCAACAGCAACCGCAATATCGAATAGACGCCGTTCTTCCCCACCGCATCGGCGCGATGTTCCATCGTGTAAAACGAGAAGAGCTGCAAATCGTTGAGAAGGCTGGTCGGGTCTTCGGTGATTTCCGACGGCCAATGGATTCCGACGCCGAGCGAGTTTTGCGGCGGATTGGCCATCGGGCACGGCGACACCGCCTTGGCGAACAACACTTGGCGCGACAGCTCGATCGAAAACTGATTGTAGAGATCGAGCGCGCGATCGGCGTCGGTCGACCAGCCGTGCGAATAGATGTAAACATCTTGAAATCCGAACGGTTCCGGGGCGATGGCATCGGCAAAGACGACGTTCATCGTCGGGTCGAAAATCATGCCGTTTTCGTTCATCGGGACCGTGATGTAGTTCGACATTGAATCACCTCAGGCGGCGTATGCGATCGCTTTCGTATTCGCGTTTCTGCAGGGCGAGGCCCACCATATCCCGCAGAACGGCGGCATGCCGACGCGCGTTCTGAAAGCATCCACGACCTTTCCGGATATCGAACAGCGGGCGCGCGATCTGCTGCGCGACGGGAATTGGGCACGCTGCAAGCCTGCCAGCGCATTCGCGAGTTCCACCCACAGTTTTCGGATGCGTCCGACGAACGCATCGCCGAAGCGCCCTTTAACCGAACCGATGCCGAGCTGACGATCGCGCACGAATACGGGTTTGAATCGT
>JBDTKL010000249.1:0-7265 GCA_039935355.1 Candidatus Tumulicola sp. | reverse complement strand
CTTAGGATCTTCGAGAATTCTGAACTTCGAAATGTAGCGATCGCTGTGACGTCCGGAGCTTAGCCGGAAATGACCCTGCAGCAACGCGCCGCGTTCGGCCAACCGCTGCGTGAGTTCGGCTGAAATGCTCACGCGACGGCGACGCCGTCCAGTTCGTCGAGAATCGCTCGCGCGGCGGCTAGCGGATCTTCGGCCTGTGTGATCGGTCGTCCGACGACGACGTAATCGGCGCCGGCTGCGGCTGCGTTAGCGGGCGTCACCACGCGCTTCTGATCGTTGTGATCGCTGCCGCGCGGCCGGATGCCGGGCGTTAGCGTCAGAAAGTTTTCTCCGAAGAAGTTTTTCAAGTCGCGCACTTCCGGCACGGCACACACGACGCCGGCACAACCCGCATCGCGCGCGAGCGCCGCGAGTCGCGTCGCATTTTCTCCCGGGCCGCCTTGTAGCCCGAGCTCGTTGAGATCTTCGGGTGCGATGCTCGTGAGGATCGTAACGGCGAAGATCTTCGGCGCGGCGATACCGATTTCGGCGGCGCGTTCGCCGGCCGCCTCGACCGCGGCGGCCATCATCTCGTTGCCACCCAGCGCGTGCACGTTGATGATCTTAACGTTCGGCCGCACCAGGCCGCGTATCGCGGCGGCAACCGTGCGCGGAATGTCGTGCAGTTTCGCATCGACGAAGATTCGTACGTCGCGCGCTTCACAGTATGAAAAAATGCGCTCCTGATACGAGCAGAGCGCTTCGAGTCCGATTTTGAATATTGGGTCGAGATCGTACAGACGATCGACCAGGGATTCGGCCGCAGCGGCGTCCGGCACGTCGAGCGCGACGATGAGTTGCGGTGCCATATTATCCAGCATCTCCTTCGATTTGTGCCGCGCTCAACCGCCCGACGTTCGCTTTGCCGGTCAACTCGGCAATCGTGGACAAGCCGCGCCGCTGTAAGTAGTCCGATAGGCCGGCTACGATGCGCTCCGGTACGCGCGGATCCGTAAAATTCGCGGTTCCGATTCCGATTGCGCTCGCACCCGCCAGGAGAAACTCCAGTGCATCGCTGACGGTTTCGATTCCGCCCTGTCCCACGATCGGAATCTTCACCGCGCGCGCGACTTCGTACACTGCCAGCACGGCGATGGGCCGAATCGCCGGCCCCGAGAGGCCGCCCGTGACGTTGCCGAGACGCGGGCGCCACGTCTCGACGTCGATCGCCATGCCGCGCACGGTGTTGACGACCGCCAGCGCATCGGCGCCGGCCGCCTCGGCCTCGCGCGCGATGCCCGCGATGTCGGTGACGTTGGGCGACAGCTTGACGATCAGCGTCTTATCGGTCGTCGAACGAGCGGCGCGCACGACTTTTGCGGTCAAGCGCGGATCGCACGCGAACGTTTCGCCTTCGCTGGCCACGTTCGGACACGAAATGTTCACTTCGATCGCCGCAATCTCGTCGCGCGCCGCCAAGCGTTCGCAAACGTAGGCGTAGTCGTCGATCGAGAAGCCGGCGACACTGCCGATCAAGACGCACGGACGCCCGGCAAACTTCGGCACGTCGTGTTCGAGATACCAATCGATGCCGGGATTCTGTAATCCGATCGCGTTGAGCATCCCGGCAGCGACGTGCACCAGGCGCGGCGTCGGATTGCCGAGCCGCGGCTCGCGCGTGACGCTCTTGAGCACCACCGCGCCGATCTTGTGTAGATCGGCGAACGACGCGAACTCGTCGCCCGAACCGTAACAGCCGCTGCCCATCAGCGTCGGATACGGCAATTCGAGGTTGCCCAGACGCACCGACAGATCGGGCGTTGCGACCGCCGTCATGCTACCACCGCAGCTCGTCGCTCCAAAAGACCGGACCCTCCTTACAGATTCGAGCGTACACGACGTCGCTGCCGCCGCGATCGCTTGGCGGGAAACTCGGCGCTTGCGCGCTCTCTGCCGAAAGCGGCACCACGCAACCCCAGCACCCGCCGACGCCGCACGCAAAGGTTTCCTCCAGAGAAAGTTGCGCTCGCACGCCCATGCGAGCCGCCGACGCGGCGACGGCGCGCAACATCGGAGACGGACCGCAGGCCAGCAACAGTTCGGGAGGCTCGCGCTGCTCGAGCAGCTGAGTGACAAAACCATGATGTCCGGCGCTGCCGTCGTCGGTCGATACGGCAACGTGGCAGCCGAGCCGCGCGAACCGCGTGGAGTCGACCAAGTAGGCGGACGACCGTGCGCCGTACAGCAGTTCCACACGCGAACCGGCGCGCAACAACTCCTCGGCAGCCAGTAATACCGATGCGATGCCGACGCCTCCCGCTACGATCGTGGCGCGCTTCGGAGGCTTGCTGAGTTCGAAGCCGTTACCGAGCGGGCCGAACATCGATAGCTCGTCGCCCGGACGCAACGCGCCCAACTCACGCGTACGCTTGCCCGTCAAGAAAAACAACAAGCTGATACGATCGTCGTGTGCTTCATAGATCCCGAGCGCGACGGCGGCCGCTTCGCCGCTCGGCGGAACCGCCATCACGTACTGCCCGCCGCGAGCGGCGCGCGCGAGTTCGGGCGCGCGAAATCCCAGAGATATCACGCTGGGCGCAACGACGCGCCGATCGATGACGGACGTGACGTGTACGCGAGCGTTGTGATCGAGCGCCGGCTGCATTTCCGTCATATTTCTCCTAATTCTAAAAAAAATCTGCGAATTTGCCCCAACCGTCTTGCGGCTTCGTGCGTTATACGGTATAGAGCAGTAAGAACTCGAAAGGAGGGCTCCGCAGATGGCTGGTCTACTCGTTTTCAAATCGTTAGCGGATGCGCTCCGCGCTGGTTATCAAGTGTACGACCGAACCGCCGACGGATATCTCGTCCGAACGCGTACCTCCGCAGGCTGGGCGATGGCTCTGGTATCCTGCAAGTAACGTCCTCTTCACTTTTTTCATAACCACCACCACGAACGAAAATGCCGCCGGAAATCCGGCGGCATTTTTTGTTTGCATCGATCGCTTTAGCGGCGGTCCGGAGGCGAAGCCGGCTCGATCTCGGTCATGCCGGTCGGGCGCCAGCCACCGTACGAAGAGGGCGGCGGAGGCGGTCCGCTAGGCGCGGACGGCGCCTGCGGCGCGCTGGCGCTATACTGAGATTCGGCCTGCGAGCACCCCACGCCAGGCAACTGTCCGAACTGCGCTCCCCCCATGATCGCCGTGATGATCTGCGCGATGCCGACAAAGAGCGGGATGAGTCCACCGAGCAGCCACGGTCCGAACGCGTGGTGGCCGATGAACGAGAGGCCGATCAGCAGCGCCAGACCGATGAACGCGACCTGGACGCCTTTACGCAGATGCGCTTGGGCTTGGTACGACGGATCGTAGGCCGCGGGGCTCCATCCCGGAGGCGGAACCGACGCGCCCGGCCCCGGTCCCGGCACCCAGCCGGATTTCATCCCCCACTTCGCCGCGTGCCGCATTGCGTGCGGATCGGGCGGCGGCACGAAGCCGCGCTTGAGCATTTCCATTCGTTCTTGGTGCGCGAGCACGCGGGTGATAACCCAGGCCGCGATCGGCGCCCCAACGACGACGAAGATAGCGATGATAGGTACGACTGTGTCTTCCATGGTCTTAGACCGCTCCGTTAGTAAGAATGTGAATCGATCCGTCGTCGCTCGATGCGCGGAGGTTTCCGGAGCCGTTGCCGAGGCGGATCGTGTGATGTGCGCCGTCGCCATCGCCGCTCGAGGAGCGCGTTCCGTCTACGGAGATGCTCCCGTCGCTGGTCGATGCGTCGACCGTGAGATCGGCGTCACGTTGAATCGCGAGCCGAATCGAACCGTCTCTCGTCGAGACGTCGTACGAACCGTTTGCGGGGAACGAGCCGCCGGCCTCGATCGAACCGTCGTCCGTTTGCAGCGACGCGTGCGGCGCCGAGCCCGTGAGAGTTAAACCCTTTGCGACGATGCGTCCGTCGCTCGAATGTGCGTCTAGCGAAGCCGCCGTAACGCCGTCGAGATGAATGCTTCCGTCATCCGATTGCGCCGTCAATGCGTCGCCGCGAACGTCGGTCATCGTAATACGTCCGTCTTGCGAGTGCACTTCGGCACCGCCGTGAACGCCGGTCAGCGTTGCGCCCGAGCAGCGTACGATCTTGAGATGTGCGCCGGACGGAACGTCGACTTCGATACGTTGATCCGAAAAACCGAACTGAATGTGTGCGGAGAACGAATCGGAGTGCGCTCGCGAGATCGAAACGCCGTCGGCGGTTCGGCTCACGTGTAACGGTGCGATGCTGCCTCCTCCCCACATCATATCGGAGCGCGAGCGATCCGCGACGTGCACTAGGCCGTCGTGGGAAATCGCCACGTCGATGTGCGAGTCCACGTCGTCGATCTGAATCTGTGGGGCGCCGCCGGCAGCGATGGGCGCGATCGGGCCTGCGGTCCAGCCGCCGCCGCGTTGCGCCGAAAATGCATGCCCGCCGTTAAGCGCAAACACTCCGATACCGACCAGCAGTATTTCGACTGCAACCAGCATCGCGACGATCGGGGTGCGGTTCATCGTTAGATACGCGGGCCCCAGCCGCTGAAGGTCGGGCGCAGCGCCTGGGCGGAGTTCCGTTCGGTTCCGCCGACTGCGGGACGAGCCGGATCGGAGAGGAGTGTGTTCGAGATAGTCGCCATTTTGGGTTTGAGCCTCCGTGAAGATGTCTGCCCTACCTACGGCCCGGCGGCGCACTTGTTTCGAATTCGTGCGATGCCGTCGAGGCGAAACAACTCGATACGCACGCGCGTACCCGAGACGTGCCGGTACTCGCTGAGGCCCCGCCGGAGCGCCGAATGACGAACTCACCGGCCGACGGGGAATTGGTTACGATGACCCTCCACGGACACCCCGAAGCGTTCGCCACGTTGGTGGAGCGCTACGATCGGGCCGTGTATCATCTGGCGTACCGCACGTTGCAAAATGTTGAAGATGCACGGGATGCGACCCAGGAGGCGTTTTTCAAGGCCTTTCGCAGCTTGCGGACGTTCAAGCCAGGCGCGAAGTTCTCGACCTGGATCTTTGCGATCGTCTACCACGCCAGCTGCGACCGCCTGGACCGCCGAAAGCGATTCAGTAACGAAGAATTGCCGGAACGCGCGGACGCAACGCCCGGGCCGGAACAACAGGCGATCGATCTCGACCAAGCGCGCCGGCTGCGAACCGCAATCGACCAGCTACCCGAGAAATACAGGACGGTGATTACGTTGTATCATTTACAAGGACGCCAGTACGACGAGATCGCCGAGGTATTGGGGCTGCCGATGGGTACGGTAAAGACACACTTGTTTCGCGCCAAGGAGCAGCTACGCAGGCTTCTCGGGAGCACGGAGGTAACGGAATCATGATGTACGACAGCGACGACGCGCTCGACCGAGCCCTCTTCGCATTACCGCTGGAGGAGCCGCCTGGCGAGCTCCGCGGATCGATACTGACGGCCACCGCCTACCGCCCGGCCCCGCCGTTCTCACTGTGGGAAGTGATTGCCATCGGCGCGATTTCGGCGGTAACCCTGTGGCTGGTCATTCTGGTCGCCTTAGGTGGCGGCGCCCTCTTCGTAAATACGCTGGCCGCCATCGCCCGCACGATGGCGACTGGTCTCTCGAATGTGATGGTCCTGGGTTGGCTGGGCGCCGGCGCTGCGACCGCGCTGTGGTTATCACTTTTCACCTCATCACAATCTGCCGTCATGCTACGGCAGAGGTTCGAGGCCGGACGCGGTCGATAAACGTGGTGCATGGAGAAACCCGCGGACCGTCAGCCATATAAGATTCTCGTCATCGAGGACGACGCGGCCATCAGCCGCGTGCTGCAGCTCGAGCTCGAGCACGAGCGGTACGACGTCGATGTCGCTCGCGACGGGCTCAGCGGTCTAGAAAAGGCCCTCAAAGAGCCCGACCTCGTTATCCTCGATTTGATGATTCCGCGGATGGACGGCATGGAAGTATGCCGCCGCATCCGTGCCAAGAGCAAAGTCCCGATCATCATGCTCACGGCTAAAGACCGCGTCCCCGACCGGATCGCCGGCCTGGACGTCGGCGCCGACGATTACGTCACCAAACCGTTCTCGACGCCCGAATTGTTAGCACGCGTTCGCGCGCGGTTGCGCGAGCGTTCGCCGCAATCGAATGTGATCGAGTATCGCGACGTGGTGATGGATCGCGATCGCCACGAAGTGCATCGCGGCGACCAGCCCATCGCATTGACTGCCAAAGAGTACGCGCTGCTCGAATACTTGCTGCTGCATCGCAACAAAGTGCACACGCGCGACGAACTGTTCAACGGCGTGTGGGGCAGCGACTTTCTCGGCGACTCGAATTTGATCGACGTGTACGTGCGGTATCTGCGCGGCAAGATCGACGATGGGTTCGACGACAAACTGATCACGACCGTACGCGGCGTCGGTTACACGATCAAGGACTGATTCCAAGGTCCGTTCATGTCGCTAAAATGGCGCATCGCGCTGTCGTATGCGGCCCTGTTGATCGTCGTGCTGGCGGCCACCAGCGGCATCATCGCGTGGCGCTTTCAAGGCATTCTCTACGATCAGTCGATGGCCAACGTATCGGCCACGATGCGCGCGATCGTGCAATCGGCCGCGCAGTCGAATCCGTTTTCGGTGCAGGGCAGCTCGCCGGCGAGCCTGCAATTTCTCTTTACCAGCAGCAATCTAGCCAACTGGAGCTCGCCCAGCAGCTTCGTGCAAGTCGACTCTGCGGCCGGCTATCCGCTCGCGAAAACAGCGAATCTCGGCGATGCCAGCATTCCGCCCAATGCGTCGCTCTCCGCCAAACGTCAAACCGACTATCGCAACGTCACCGTCGATGGCCGTCCGTTTCTCGTCGAGGACCGGTATTTGCGGGAGGGCGATAGTTCGGCCATCGTGCACGTCGCCGAACCGCTCGATGCGCTGAATCAAACGTTCGCTCGAGCGCGCGACGCGATCGCGCTCGTGCTGGTATGCGCGGCGCTGGCGGTCGTGCTATTTTCGATCGGTTTGGCCGCGCAGATTACCACGCCGCTGAACGAGCTGTCGGACGCAATGCGGCAGATCAATTTCGACCGGCTAACGCGACGGCTTCGCTGGACCAAGCGCCGCGATGAAATCGGTCGCCTGGCGACGAGTTTCGACGATTTATTGCAACGCCTATCCGAAGCGTTCGCGCGCGAGCGCCAGTTCATCTCGGATGCATCGCACGAACTCAAGACGCCGCTCACGTCGATCAATTCGAACGCACAAATGCTGCTACGCTG
>JBDTKL010000248.1:0-17609 GCA_039935355.1 Candidatus Tumulicola sp. | reverse complement strand
GCTTGGAAAACTATTGACGTATGGAAAGCGCTCGAGATCCAACGCATCGAGCGTTACGTCGCTGCCGCTGCCATGGACGGTCGACGATCGATACACCGTCACGTCGTGAATTTCTGAGAGCGGCTGTAGCGCGACCGCGATCGTTGCGCCGTCGCTGCCGAGATCGACGCGAACGTGGGCACGCAGATTGTCGCGCTCGGCCGTGAGATCGTACGTGCCTAACGGAAGCGGCGCGAAGGCAAAATGCCCGAGTGCGTCGCTCACGGTGCGCACGGTCTCGTCGTTCCCGTTCAGGGAGATCCGGACGCCTGCGACGGGTTTGCCGGCGGCGGTCACGCGGCCGCACAAGACGGCGATCGGCGCGCCGGCGAAGGCGGGGGCCGCCGCCCTCCACTGCATCCAGAGCAGCACGAAACAAACGCCGAGCCGGCGTATCGATCGAACGTTCATCCGCGAAGAAACTCCCGAGGTGATTGGCGGGCTAAAAGGTTATTATTGATAATAGAATATCAATATCGTTACGTCAAGAGGCTCGCACCCAGAGTGAAGGGAAGCCGGGACCGCAGTTATGTCTGTAGCCGCTAATCGAAAGACGCGTCAGCGCGACGCGCTGCGCGCCGTGTTCGAACAGTCCGACCGGCCGCTCAGCGTGCCGGAACTCTTCGACCGCGCCTCGAGAACGATCGAGGGCTTGGGAATGGCCACGGTCTACCGCGCGATCAACGCGTTCGTCGAAGAAGGCTGGCTCGAGGCTGTGGATATCCCGGGCGAGCCGTCGCGGTACGAGCGCGGCGGAAAAGGACACCATCACCATTTTCAGTGCCGCCGCTGCGAACGTGTGTACGACGTCGGTGGCTGTATCGAAAACGTACGCAAACTCGCTCCGGCGCGCTTTCGCGTGCAAGATCATGCGCTAACGCTGTACGGCGTTTGCGCGACTTGCTCGCGCTAGCCGGCGAGCTTCCGCAACCCAGGCCGGTGGCGGCGAGTTGTGCCGCATACATGCAGAACGTACACATCCTCAGCCGGCGGCCGTCGCCCGCTAAACGCCCGCAGCCACTGACATTCTTCAACAATTTGCTTTGGATGGGATCGTGGGACACCGATCGCCTCTACGCGATCGACCCGCAAAGCTGGCAAGTGGTAAAAGAAATTCCGGCGCCGGGCCGTCCCTACGGCATCGCCGCATTTAAGAATTCGCTTCGCGTCGTGGTCGCGTTGGAAGACGACAATCGCTATATGTTCGAGTGTTCGCAAGACGGGTTCGATCTCTCGAGCAAACGCGCGTGTCCGGATCACACCGGGTCGCTTCTGGCGGTGAAAGGATCGACGGTATATCTCTGCCAGCTCGGCAACACGCGCATTCTCGAGTTGGGCGATGACGGGGAGCCGCGGCGCACGATCGAGCTGACGACGCGGTTTGCCGGATTCGGGTTCGCGAAGGACGATGCGTATATCATCAGTGCGGACGAAGAGTTCGAAAAGCTCGAGCTGGCACAAATCGATATCTCGCAGGACGCTCCGGACGTACGCCCTGTCGCCGGCTTCGATCTCGACGTGCGCGCGCTTGCATACGATGGATCGGCATGGTGGACGAGCCATCGCGAAGGCAATGAGATCGTTTCGTTTTCGATATAACTGCGCGCTTCCGAAGGAAGCGCTCGATATCCGGTACGTGAACAACAACAATAAAACGCCGCTCCCTAACGGGGCGGCGTTTTAACCTGTCCTGCGGAAGCAGCTCCTTGTAGAGTCGTGAGCGTCAGGGCGCTTTGCCCATGCGGCGCAGGCTCGAAACCCCGGCACGGCCAAGCGTGCGCTTACACGATGAAACGCTCGAATTTTCTCATGAGCGCCGGCGCCGTAAGCGCGGCGCCGCTACTCGCGTCGCCGGCGCTGGCCGGCGCAGAACCGGCGATCGAGCCGATACCCCGTACGTTGGTACTCAGCGGCGGCGGAGCCCGAGGCGCATATGAGGCCGGAATGATCGGCGCTTTGGCCGCAGCCTATAACGTGCCGGACGGACAACCGCTTCCCGGGTACGGCGGCGTGTGCGGGACCTCGATCGGTGCGTTGAACGGCTGGTTCGTCGCCACCGGTCAGTATAGCAAGCTCAAAGAGCTGTGGTACGGGATCAGCGGACAGCATTTGATCCGCCTGAAGCCGCAATACAAGGCATTACGCGATCCCGAGAGTGGGCTATTCGATCGCGTCGGGTCCGTCGTCGGGCTCATCGGTCTCACCGACGATCAGGCCGGCATGCTCCAATCCGAACCGGTGCTCGCGTGGATCCAACGAAATATCGATCCGCAAACGCCACTCGTCATTCCCTTCGTTTTTGCCGTGACGAATCTATCGCAGCAGCGGCCGGAGTATTTCTACATGCGGCCGCCGTCGGACAACCGCGACTTGTCGGATCGCCTGATTCACGCGTTGCAGCTTTCGCTCGGTCCACACACGATCGTGCGGGAAGCGACGCCCGACCTAGTACACCGCGCGATCTTTGCCTCGGCTGCGTTGCCGATCGTGTTCGATCCGGTGCAGTTACCGGTGGGCGACGGAACGATCAACTCGTACTGCGACGGCGGCGTCGCGAGCAACTCGCCGGTCGGCATCGCGCACGCGATTTCGAGCGCGGCGGACGTCGTGCTACTCGATCCGCCGTTCGAACCCGAACTCCACTATACCGACGCGATCGAAATTGCGTACGCCGTCTTCGGAACGATGCAGCGCAAAATTTTGGAAGTCGAAATGCGTAACGCATACTTCCAGTCGTTGGGCAAGCGAGCCCTCCAACGCGTTCCCGCCCATTTGCTGTCGTCCGTCGTCGGAAACGACGAAATTCTCCATCGCTTGTTGCACGGCGTTCCAGCCACCGCTTTACGGTATATCCGGCCAAAAGCGGTGCTGGAGGTCAGCGTGATCGGATTCGACGATCAAGTCGGAATCGGGAAAACGTATCGCACCGGATGGCTGGACTACGTCCGAGGGTTTTCCGACTACGATTGGCAAACGTTCGCCGTCTAGTGCAAACACGATTCCTATGGGCGGCGATCGGACTCGTTCTCGTTTCGGCGTGCGCCGAACGCCCGGGTTCGTCGCTTCCCCAATCCAGCCAAGCGATAGCTTCGACCACGCGCGCTCGCCGAGCACAAGTTTCGCCAATTCAGCACATCGTTATTATTTTTCAAGAAAACCGCACGCCGGATAATTTGTTTCAAGGCGTTCCCGGCGCGGATATCGCAACCACCGGTGTCGACTCGCGCGGACAAAGCATCCGACTCGTCCCGATCTCGCTGGCCGCTCCGTGGGACCTCGGACATAACCGCGAGTCGTTTATCGCCGACTACAACGACGGTAAGATGGACGGCTTCGATAACCGCCTTCCCTGGAGTCAGCATCAGCATCCATACGGGTACGCACCCGCGCGTCAAGTGCAACCGTATCTCGATATGGCAACGCAATATGTGTTTGCCGATCGCATGTTCGAGACGCAGCAATCCGGGAGCTTCCCCGCCCATCAGTACATCGTGAGCGGTGCGGCTACCGCGTTGCCGGCGTCGTCCGACAGCGTTTCGAGCAACGGCGTCGATAGTAAGAACGGAAAGCCCGGGCCAGTCGGTTGCGACGCCCCCGATACGTCGTACGTCGAAACGCTCGACATTCACACTGGCTCGTACGGACCCGATGAGTTTGCGTGTTTCAAACGCGTCTCGCTGGCCGATCTGCTCGACGCCAAAAGCTTGTCGTGGCGATATTATCAGCACGACCTCGGGGCCGGCAACTGGCACGCCTTCGACGCGATCAAAGAAGTGCGCTACGGCAGCGATTACGCCAACGTCATCACGCCGTCGCAAACGATTCTCGCGGATATCGGATCGGGCAACCTCGCTTCGCTGTCGTGGGTGATTCCGCCGTCGGATGCGTATTCGGATCATCCCGACAGCCTAAGTGCTAAGGGGCCTTCGTGGGTTTCCGCAGTCGTTAACGCAGTGGGCGAAAGTCAATATTGGAACTCGACGGCTATTTTCATCACCTGGGACGACTGGGGCGGCTGGTACGATCACGTCAAGCCTCCGTTCTACAATCACTACGAGTTGGGGTTTCGAGTCCCGTTAGTCGTCGTTTCGCCGTATGCGAAACGAGGCTATGTGTCGCACAAAGTGCACGAGTTCGGCAGCATCCTCAAGTTCGCGGAAAAAACGTTCGATCTCGGTTCGATGCAAACGACCGACGTTCGCTCCGATAACCTGTACGATGCGTTCGACTTCAAGCAGCGGCCGCGCGCCTTCGTTCCGATTAAAGCACCGCCGTTCGATCCGAGCTCGGATAGTCGAACCGGTAGCCCCGACATCGAGGATCCCGAATAAGGTGTCACAGCTCGACGGCGATGTGATTGCCGCAGTTGGCGACGTGTTCTACCCGAACGCGCTTCGCTAGCTGCCGCACGATATAGAGGCCGCGGCCGAGTTCGCTCAAAATATCGCTGGGCAGCGTGCCCGACGCCTCGAAATCGTCGCCCGAATCGATGACGTGCAGTTTCCACGTGGCATCGTTGCAATAGAGCTGAATCTCCACCGGTCCCGGAGCGTGGCGTACCACGCTGCCGAGCAGTTCGCCGAAAACGACTTCGGCACGCGCGACCATGTGTGCCTCGCACGGGCTCCGACGGAGGAAGGCAACGAACGATCTGCGCGCGTCGACTGCGGCGCGCACATCGTCTGCAACGAACGACCAAACCGGCGCGTGTCCGACGCGGACCGCCAAGATCGCGACATCGTCGTACGGACGCGCCGGCAAGCAGCTGCGCGCGATCAATTTTGCGGGCGCTCCTGTCGCGACCACCGCGCGGCTCGACAAGACGCGCTCTATGGCGCGTTCGCCTTCATCCCAGTTGCGATTCCACTCCACTAAGCCGTCCGTGAACAAGACGAGCAGATCGGCCTCGTGCAACTCGATGCTGCGGCTCTCCGCGCCGGTCTCCATATAGCGCAGGCCGAGCGGCAATCCGGCATCCTCGAGCGCGAGCAGTTGGCCGTGCCGCCGCAAAAACGGTGGAAGATGCCCCGCGTTGGCAAATTGCATCGACGTCCGCTCGGGGTTCACGGTCGCAACGAATGCCGTTACGATCGCTTCGGGATAGCGCTTGCGCAGAAACCATTCGGCCGCATCGAGAATCTTAGCGGGGTCGACTTCGTGCAGCGGCACCATGCCCATCGCGTGACGCACCTTGCTCATGATCGCGGTCGCCTGAATGCCGCGACCGGTGACGTCGCCGACGCTGATGACGACCGAACCGTCGTCGAATTCGAGCGCGTCGTACCAATCGCCACCAACTTCGGCCTGTTGTCCGGCCGGCAGATAGACCGCGTCGAACTGCAATCCTTTCGATTTTGGAATGATCGTCGGCAGCGACGCTTTTTGCAGCGTGGACGCGATATTACGTTCGCGCTCGAACGTTTCGGCTCGCTCGACCGCGACCGATGCGCGTGCCGCAACGTCCTCGATTGCCGGCAAGTCGCGCAGCGGCTCGTACGAGTGCTCCGAAAACATCACCGTGAGTGCACCGTAGGTAGCGTCGGCCGAATGTAACGGCACGATCACGGTCGACCGGACGCGCAGGGCCTCGATGTGATCGGCCAGATACGGCCACGTCCGCAACTTCATGCGTTGCGGTGAGTCGGGGTCGTGCACCACCGAGCGGCGTTCGCGGAGCCGACGCGCGAGCCGGCGTTCTACCTCGGGGCGCAACGGACGCTGGCCCTCTAAGGCGGCCATCGCCGCGGCCGCGATCGGGTTACGAGCGGCCGCCGCTTCCACGCGAATCGCGTCGCCCTCGAGTTTGATCACGGCGCACGCATCCGCGAGATCTTCTGCGATCGCGGTCGCCACGGCTTTCATGGTGCTCCAGAGATCTCTCGAGTCGAGCAACATCTCGTTGACGCGGCCGGTAAAACGGAGTCGTTGCGACGTCGTCCGTTCGCTGGCCAGGATTCGAACGTTTTCGATCGCCACCGCGGTCCGCGCCGCTACGGCGCTGGCGACATCGAGGTCGCCTGGGTTGAATTCGTGCCCCGATTCGGCGGACGCCACGCCGAGCGCGCCGAGAATTGCGCCGGCGGGCGTCACGATCGGAACGACCATCGCCGAATGCAGTCGAAGCGTTTGCAGAAGTTGTGCGTGCGCCGGTTCCCAGGCGTCTCGTGCGAAGCGTTCCGGAACGATGCGTTCGACGAGCAGCGGTGACCCTTCGGCGAGCACCCGCGATAAGGCGGCGCCCGCGAGGTCTCGCAGGCGTAATCGTTCGACGCACCGCAACAACGCTACATCCTTATGCGCGATGGCGGCGGTGCGGACGCCGCCCGTTTCTATCAGCCAAACGAAACACCAGTCGGCAAAATTTCCGATGGCGACGTCCGCTAACGCGTGGCAAATCGCGCGTTCGTCGAGCGAGGAGAGGAAGATGTTGCTCGTTTCAACGATCAGCGTCAGACTGTCACGCAGCCTGCGTTGCTGGTCGACCTCGGTCGCGGTGCCGACCCAGCGCACGACCTGGCCGTCGGCGTTTCGCAACGGTTCGGCGCGCGTGAGAAACCAACGATAGTTTCCGTCGGCGCCGCGCAGGCGATGTTCGATTTCGAACGGCACTCGCTCGGAGATGGACGCATTCCAACGGAACCACGTCTCGTCCAACTCGTCGGGATGGACGATCTCGGGTACCGGTCCGCGATCCGGCAATTCGGACAGCGTTACGCCGGTGTATCCAATCCAGCGACGGTTGAAATAATCGATCGTCCCGTCGGCGTCGGACGTCCACACCAACTGCGGCATCGCGTCGGCTACCGCCGCAAATGCATCGTCTGAATCGAGCGCGTGTTGGAGCTGTTGAAAAATCGACACCTGAGTCCTAGGTCCTACTCGCAGCAGACAAAAAACCCCCCTTGGTTTGTAGGGAGGGCGGGCGAGCGATTGCGCTCGCCGCGATGCGCGCCGCGACTGTTCGTCGCGTTCGCGGTAGCGTGCTTGGCGTGCGAGCATCCAGCGATCGCGCGTACGTACGACGAGAGCTCGACTTCGTGCGCCGTGGCGTACGACGCAGGCTTGTGGTACCGCGTGCCGGCTGGGTCGTTCTCTCCGATCGACGCGCGCTACGCGCAGTGCGGTTCGTTCGCGCTATCGCGATCGTATGTCGTGGCTCCGCCGTCCTGGGCCGTTCCGAACGGACCCACGCAGACGCGATTCGTCGCGACGTCGCTACAGCAACGGTTCTCTGTTTCCGGGATGTTGGCGCTGGAACGTACGGCTTCACGATATTCGATTCCGATGACGTGGATGCTCGGCGATTTGTGGTGGATCGGACTCGCCGATTATTACAATCGCTTTCACGCCGCCAACGGCGACGACGTTGAAGCCGAATACTTTGCCAGCCTGCACGATCGAATGCGGGCGGCCATGCCGTGGTACGTCCCGACCGTAAGCGTCGCAGGCGCTGGGGAAGAGCGCGATCTTTCGCGCGCGAGTGCATTTGGGGAACGCGCGTTTTGGGGAATTGCGTGGAATAGTCACGGCGTCGACGGAACGGCCGACCGTGGTGCGCCCTGGGGTACGTACTGCGCCGACCCGCAATCCTACAAGCGACCCGATCCGCACGCGAGTTGTCCGGAAGTGGCGTTCGAATGGACGGCACGCGATCTAACGCGGTCGTATTTGAGCGGTCGCGAAGACTGGTTTTCTACCGATCCCGACGATCTGCAACGCGCCGGCATGAGCGTCGACGCTGCGAAACGCTACGTGCGGCAAGTGATCGACGCCTACGCTGCAGCCGGCCAGACGCAACCGCTCGTGGTCGTGACGCAACAAGAGAGTGGCGAAGAAACGAACCCGGGCGACGACGCGATCGTCGACGCGCTCTTCGGACGCGCGGCGGCCGATAATTTGCGCCGGCAAACCTTGCGCGATGCGGCGCGCGACGCGCGTGCGTTTGCCTCGTCTCCACGTGCCGTGGCGTTCCCGTCGCTTCCGGCCACGCCGGCGGTACCGTCGCCGGTGTTAGGCGGCGATTCGCTCTATCCGGCGACCATCGATTATCACGATCGCACGGCCGGCATGACGTTCTTGGCCGGGCACACGTTTCCGTCGCGCATGTTCCGGTATGCCGCGCAAACTCAATCGCGCTTCGACCGTCCGCTGGCGCCGGTGCCTGCCGCCGAAATGCCGCGTTTGGTGGCGGCGCGGGTGCTCGCCGGACGCATCGTGCTGACCATCGCGGCGCCGAAGGCAACGCCGTTCGCAGTCGCGTTTTGGACCGACGCGGCGCGGTTGCGAGTAAGCGGCCGTCTCGCGATTGCTGCCGGCCGTGCGGGCGTCGTCGTGCCGTTTGTATTGCGTAGCGGCGTGCAAACGATCGTACTCCGTTGCGCGGGTTGCTCTTCAAGCGTTCTACCGTACGCCACGTAGAGGTCCGAACTCGAACGGGCAGGGAAATCGCCGCGGCCCCGATGATACCGCCCGTATGAAGCATAACTGGGTGAATCGTGCGTTCGTCGCGGCGTTCGCATGCTTGACGGCCGTGTTCGCCGGTTGCGGAGGCGGCGGCGGCAATGGACCGACGACCGGTCCCCTCCCCAACCTGCCACCGGCAAAAGCGGGCAAATATTTCAAACACATCGTTATCATCATTCAAGAGAATCGCACCTACGATAATCTATTCGCGACGTTTCCCGGCGGCGACGGTGTTACGGTCGGCAAGGGACACAACGGCCAGAACATTCCGTTAGCGAAAGCGAATCTCGAGAGCCGCATTTCTCCAGGCAACGGATACGAGTGTTGTTGGATCCGCGATTGGAACAACGGCCGGATGAACGGCTTCGACACGGTGAACATCGGGCCGATTAACGGCCAGTACGTGTATCAATATGTCGACCCCGCGCAGATCGTTCCGTATTGGGATTTAGCTCGACAATACGTTTTGTCGGACCACATGTTCCAAACCGAGGGTAGTGGGAGTTACACGGCCCACCAAGACTTGATTGCGGGTGGCACCAACATCGATCCCGAGCATGCGGTTATCGACTTTCCTAGCATCGGGCCGGTGTGGGGTTGCGATGCCGGAAAGGGATCGCAAACCAGCCTCATCACCAAAACGAACGATTTCATGCACAACGCCGGGCCGTTTCCATGCCTGTCGTATCAAACGTTGCGCGATCCGCTCGATGCGGGCGGCGTGCCGTGGCGCTATTACGCGCCGGAAGTCGGCCAAAGCTTCGGTGGAGACCTATGGAATGCGTTCGACGGAATCAGGGCCGTGCGATACGGCTCGGAGTGGAACACGAACGTCACGTGGCCCGAAACCAACGTGTTCAAAGATATCACCGCGGGCAAACTTCCATCGGTTTCGTGGGTCATCCCCGATTATCAAAATTCGGATCATCCGGGCGATACATCGGATACCGGACCGTCCTGGGTGGCGCAGGTCGTTAACGCGATCGGCAACAGCCCGGATTGGAACTCAACGGCGATCGTCGTTACGTGGGACGATTGGGGCGGCTGGTACGATCACGTGCGTCCTCCCGGAACGCAGTCGTTCGGAGGCCTCGGTTTCCGCGTTCCGATGATGGTGATCTCGCCGTATGCGCGCAAAGGGTACGTTACGCACAATCAGTACGAGTTCGGAACGATCATCAAGTTTGTCGAAGACAACTGGGGTCTGCCGCGTTTGGGCACGACCGACGTCCGCGCCGCCAGCATGATCGACGACGTATTCGATTTCACGCAACCTCCGCGCAAGTTCGTAACGATCGGCGCGAAATATTCCAAGCCGTACTTCCTCAAGCAAAAGCCTTCGGGTAAGCCGACCGACTACGAATAAAGCGGCCGGTCGCTACAGGCGCTGCATGCCCGATCCGGGTTCGCCCGGAACGGGCTGCTCTTCGGTAATCTCCTCGAGCGGAAGACCGGCGCTTTCCCAGGCGGCGATGCCGCCGGCCAACGGTGCTGCGCCGGAATATCCGGCGGCGCGCAGTTTTTGCACGACCCGCGCCACCGTTTCGTCGTTGTCGCCGTACACCGCGACCGTTTTATCGTGCGGCAACGGGAGTGCCAGCGGATCCGCGTCGAGCAGCGCCTTTGGGTCGTATTGCAAGGCCCCGCGGATCTGGCGGTGTCCGGAATGCCGGACGTCGAGGATACTGGTGGTCGGATCTAGGTCGCCGGGCAAAAGGCCGGCTTCGCTGCGCTCGTTCATGGCGCATCATTACCCGGAACGGACCCGTCCCCATCGCGAGACGCAAAGAACTGCTGGTCGAGATCTTGCGCTAGAACGTCATCGTGCTCGAGTCATTCCCCGCGTTGCAGTCCTGCGGCCCGGTTCCAACCGGCCGGCTCATGCGAAGACGGAACAGCATCTTCGTGGTTCCGGCGCCGGCTTCACTGGAACGCTTCGCGGCGTACGTGAATGTGTACGATTGATGCGGATGAAGCGGCGGAATGCCGATAGTATCGACCTTTTGCCCGTCTTGAAAGACATCGACGGACTGCAGCACATCGGAAGCTTGCGCCGTGCTGCCGGCATTGGTGACGGTACCGGTGAGCCGATACGTCGACAATCCGCCTGCCGTCGAAACGTGGCCGGCCGAAACGGTGCCGATCGAGGGATCCGCACCGGCGCATGCGGCGGCTGCGGGGAGCGTCGCCATCGCGAGTACGGTGACGAACGACAAAAGTATTTTCATAGTTATTCCTCTCCGTCAAAATAGTCGATGGGTTGGGATCGAATCGTCGCGCGCTCGGGCGAACGCACCGTCCACTTTGCGCTGTCGGGATAATGTGTCGATTCGCCGATTGGATTGTCGGCGATCACGTAGACGACGAGATCTTCATCACCGTCGTTGAACAGCTGATGCGGCTCGCCGGGGCGGAAGATGAATGCGTCGCCGGTCTCGATCGGCGTCGTTCCATCTGCGTGGCGCGCTTTGCCTTTGCCCGAGATGACGTGGTAAAACTCCCACTGCGCGCTGTGCGAATGAAACGGGTACGGAACGTCGCCCGGCTCTAAGCGCATGATCTCGACGTCGAACGGGTGGCGTTCGTTTAAATCGAGCGACAGCGGCTTGCGACCGAGTGCCTCGGAAATTTGCTTGCCGAAGCCCCGGTATTTTTTCTTGGGCGATCCCCATTCGAGCTCTTCGATCGACCCGGTGTTAACCTTTAGCATGAGATGGGCTTGGAGCACGCGTTGCCGCCCCCCTTCGCGCTGGCGTTTTTTGGCCGAATCGCGTAACGTGTGAACGTGCCGGCATTTTTATTTACCGACATCGAAGGTAGCACTTCGCGTTGGGAGCGGCACGGGGCAGCCATGGCGGACGCCGTCCGGCGCCACGACGCGCTGCTTCGCACGGCCATCGAGTCGCGCGGCGGGACGGTCTTCAAAACGATCGGCGACGCGTTCTGCGCGGCGTTCGATTCGGCCGGTCCGGCCATCGCGGCAGCCGTCGACGCCCAACGCCTCATTCGCGACGAACCGTGGGATGCAGTCGGTGGGCTGTCGGTGCGTATGGCCGTGCACGCCGGTGATGCCGAACTTCGCGACGGCGATTTCTTTGGGCCGCCGCTCAATCGCGTCGCGCGGATGCTGGAACACGGCCACGGCGGTCAGATTCTCGTGTCTGCGGTCGCCGTCGAGCATATCGGCAGGCTCGAAGACGGGGTGTCCTTACGCGCGCTCGGCGCACTGACGCTCCGCGGGACGCCCGAGCCGGAACGGGTCTTTCAGGTGTGCGCGGCCGATCTTCGCGATGACTTTCCAGCGCTCCACGCACTCCGGGCGCCGCCCAGTAATTTCCCGTTACAGCCGACGCAATTGATCGGACGCGCTTCCGATCGCGCCGCCATCGCCGCCGCGTTAGGCGGGGGCCGGTTAGTGACGGTGGATGGTCCGGGCGGCATCGGCAAAACGCGTGTGGCGCTCGCCGCGGCATCGGACGTTCGCGCCGAGTATCCCGACGGCGCGTGGTTCGTCGATTTCGCGCCCCTGCGCGACGAAGAGTTGGTACCGAGCGCGGTGTTAACGACACTGCGGGCCGGCCATTCGCGCGCGGCGTCGGCCCGTGACGCCTTGGTCGACGTCCTGCGCAAACGCCGCACGCTGCTGGTGTTCGACAACTGCGAACACGTCGTCGATGCGGCGGCTCGCACGTCTTCGGCACTGCTGGCGCACTGTCCGCATGTGGCGACGCTCGCTACGAGTCGTGCGCCGCTGCGCGTGAACGGCGAGCGCGAGTATCGTTTGACATCGCTCGACGACGATTCGGCCGCCGCGCTCTTTGCCGAACGCGCGGCAATGGTCGATCCGGCGTTCGTCCTCGACGATCGCACGCGTCCGTTGGCGATCGAACTCTGCCGCCGGCTGGACGGCCTGCCGTTGGCCATCGAGTTGGCCGCCGCGCGCATGCGCGTGCTTTCGCTCGAAGAACTGTTGCGTCGCCTAGAGTTGCGCGCGCTAACGTCCGGCGACCGAGATCGCGACCCGCGTCAAAAAACGATGCACGCACTCATCGATTGGAGCTACGAATTACTAGCAGGCGACGAGCGACGCACGTTCCGCGCGTTGTCGGTGTTTGCGGGCGGGTTTACGCTGGCAGCCGCTTGCGAACTCGACGGTGCCGGCGAATGGAACACGCTCGATGCGTTGACATCGCTTACGGAGAAGTCGTTGCTCGTTGCCGATGTCGGCGCCGGAACGCAGCGGTACCGGTTGCTCGAGTCGATTCGGGAATACGCGCGCGATCGGCTCGATGGGGACGGCGAAGCACCGGCGGCGTTGGAACGTCACGCACGCACGTTTCGCGAGTTCGCCGATCGAGCGTACGCGGAATGGGACACCGATCCCGGCGCCGACTGGCTTACGCGCTACGCGCTCGAACTCGACAACGTGCGGGCTGCGTTGCGGTGGTCGTTCGAACGTCCGGAACGATTCGACGACGCCGCGTCGCTGGCGGCATCGGCGGCTCCATTGTTTATGCGGCTTTCGCTGCTGCGCGAGGGCGCCGGATGGTGCGAACGCGCGATGTCGTCGACCGATGTGTGGTCCGCGCGAACGGCGGCGCGTCTGCAGTACGCCGCTTCAATGCTGTACCATAATCTCGGCGCCGACGACCGCGCGCTGCGCTGCGCACGCGAAGCGGTCGAACAGTACGAAGCGGCGGGCGACGAGCGCGGTCTCACGCGCTCGCTCTCGCAAGTCGCATACGAAAGCGCCGCATGCGGTCAAATCGACGACGCGCGAGCCACCGCCGATCGCGCACTCGAGCTAGCCCGCGCGGCCGGCGAGCCGCGCTTGTTGGCGGCGACGCTGCAGCGTTGCGCGATGGTGTCGGAATCGAGCGACATGGCGTTGACGCGAAGCAGATACGCCGAAGCGATCGGTCTGTTCCGCGCGCTCGGCCGGGACGACGAAATGGCGCGGGCGATGATGTGGTGGGCCGATGCGGAAGGCGTTTCCGGCAACCCGGCGGCGGCCGTGTCGATTGCCGCCGGAGCGTTGGATGGCTGTCCGCCGGATCTGCTGATGTTTTTGATCAATGGCATGGCCGGCTGGTACGTCGCGCTCGGCGACAGCGATGCGGCGCTCCCGCTCGCTCGTCAATCGTTGCGGTTGGCGCGGGAAGCGCGCCACGAAGTGGCCGAGCTGTGCGCGACGCTCTATCTGGCCGCGCTTGCCGGCGACGATCGAATGGTGTTGCGAGCGAGAACGATCGGGTTCATCGATGCGCAACTTGGCCGTTTGCAGTGGACGTTGGCTACATCCGATGCGGCGATTGCCGGCCGCTTACGTGACGAGGTGCGACGTGCGATGGGCGACGCATCGTATGAAACGGCCGTGCGTGAAGGTGCGATGTGGAGCGACGAACGCGCCGCCGCGTCCGCGCAGCAGCTCTAAATTCGACCTAGCAGGGTTTGAGGCCGCCCGCCGCCGGACGCGCCCGGGGAGCGTTGTGCGTACGGATTCCGTCGATGTAGTAGCAGCGCTCTTTGAGTTTGAACGTGCCGGTTTCTCCGGTGCATCCATGCTTTGCGGTGTACGTTCCGTCGAGCGTAAATTTCTGATCGTCGTACGCGGCGGCGACTGTGAAACTGCATGCGACCGACCCGATCGTCGCGGTCATCGTTCCGGTGAGGGTTCCGGCCTTGTCGATCAGTGCCGCCGAGCCGTCGACCTTTTGTGGCTGGTATTCGAAACCGAGAGCGCCACCGATCGCTTTCCCGGATTGCGAAAGGTCGGCCGCCCCTTGGCCTTTTCCGTATTGCGAGTCTTTTCCGGTGCCTTGGTATTGTCCGGCGATGGTGCTTTTCGTCGCTGGGATAGCCGCGCCAGAGATCGTCGATGGGATCGACGATTGTACCGGCGTCGAACCCGCGCAACCGGCTAATGTCGCGGCCGCGAGAACGCTCATAATCGCACGTAACATTACGCTGGGCTCGTTTCTGCCGGAACCGCTACGCGGTTCGCGATGGCGGCGACGTCGTACCCGAATTGCTTGGCGGTCGCGTCGGTCACTTCGACGATATCGTTGAGTTCGTCTGCGTTGAACTTCGGTTTGTAATAGTCGGGTAACGAAAGTTTCTGCGTGTACGTTTCGCGCACGGCGGTAAACTTCGCCGGGTCGAGCTCTGCGTGCGCGATGATGCGGTCGATCGTGGTTCCGGAGTCGCCGCACAGGTCTTCGTAGCGGACGACCGTGACGGCTTTCGCCAAGTTGGGATCGCCCGCGAGCTGGGCGAGCACGAAATCGTACATGTACGACCAGTAGCGGGCGCGAGCACGCGCCGTCCGGCCGGCGTCGCGCAATTCGTGAATCTCGTCGAGCACGCGCGAGTCGCCCACGTTGGCCATGATTTGCCGCTGTCCGAACTCGTGATGCCCGGTCAGCTCGATGATCTCGATCTGACGCGGATCGTCGCGATCGAGCTCGTCCCAAATGCGATCCTGTTTGAGGAGCGACGCAACGTGATCGATCGGATTACGGATATACAGCAAGAACTTTGCGTCGGGGAACATCTTCAGCAGATACTGCATGCGAATGACGCACATGATCGCTTTGCTGGCGTACCGCGGGCGCTTGCGCGAAAGCAAAAGCTTTTGCAGATGCTCGGTGTAGAACCGCTCGAAATCCGCATTGCTGGTATTGCGGTCCAAAACGCTGACGCGTTCTTCGTTATGAATGAACGGGAAGAAGCGTTCCCACAGAATCTCTTCGCCCATTTCGGCGCTGTCGCGCGTCACTTGAATGCGATCGCGGTGGATGCGCGGCACGGGTTTGCGCATCGCATCGACCGGAACTTTCGGGAACAGCCAGTTCCACGCATACGGTGCGTACGGCATCAAAAAGTCTGCGTACTTATGCGTGGTGACATCGGGGTGCTCGCTCAGCATTTGGAGCGAAATCGTCGTGCCCGCGCGCGGCAGCCCGCAAATGTACACGGGCCGATCGACCTTCACCTCGCGCATGCGGCGTCCGAGTACCTGCGACTCGAGATTGCCGAGGCCGACGAAGAGCGGGGCGCCGGCATGAACCCCGCGCACGGCCCAGTAGAAGCCGGCCGGCACGCTGAAGCGCTGGTTGGGAGTCGTCTGTTGGGAAGCCATGGCTGCTAGACTTTTTCGAACAGGGCGCCGATTACTGTCAGGCCCGGGCCGAATGCCATGCTGAGCACCTTGCTTCCGGTCGGGATGTCCTCGGATTCGACGATCTCCTGCCAGATGTGCGGTGCCGTCGCCGAAGCCATGTTGCCGCGCTCGAAGAGCACCCGGCGGCTGGCCTCCAACTGCGACTCTTCGATGCCTAAGCGGTTACGAATCTGATTGAGAATCGCCGGGCCGCCGGGATGGATGGCGAACACCATGCGATCTTTTTCCGCCTCGAAGTCGATGCCGGCTTGATCGCACAGCGCGGTAACGAATCCCGCGATCGAATCGCGGATCAAGAACGGCACGCGCTTCGATAGCGACATGTCGAACTGCAGCGGTCCCGGACGAAGCGTCATTTCGGGAAGCGAGTCGGGAAGCAACTGTTCCTCGAACGCGAGCACGCGCAAGCCGTGCCGTCCGGTCTTCGCGAACTCGACGTGCGGGTAGGCTGAATATTTGATGAACCCGTCAGCGAACAGCGTGGACGTTACGAAGGCATCGGGCGTTTCACCCAACAGATCGAAGTGCAGCGACAGAAACTCGGTGTGCACGACATCGACACGTTTCTTCGGCTCCGGGAGCGACACGTACGACGAGCCGACGAGTCCGACCGCGGTTCGAATCGCCGGGAATGCGCCGTAACATCCCATGTGGTACGAGTGCGTTACGGCGGTACGCAACCATCCGCGGTGGGAGAAGAACATTTGAACGGGGCTTGGCGAGACATACCCGGAGCAGGTAACGTGCACGATGCCGTCGGGCGGGGTCGCGCCTTCACCGTATACCCGTCCGAGCATGGTGTAGGCGGTTTGTTCGAATAGGCTCATGCGCGAGTCGAGCGGCTCGCCGGTCGGAACCCGCAAGTTACCGTATTCGCCGATGGAACCGGTTGCTAGCTGGTCGCGTACGACGAAGTTCGAGTCGAGAACGCCGACTTGGCGCGCAGAGATGTGGCGCGATGCCGCGCCAAAACGTTCCATGCGTTCGGCGATCGCGCGACCGAGCTCCTCGCGTTCTGCATCCGTGGTGAGACCGCGCTTGGCACTTTGCGCGATCGTCATAAAATGAACTTGGATCTTCTTGAGTTCGTCTTGATCGCGTAATGGCGTCATCACGACGTTCTCGAAATCGGCAAAGACGACCGGCACCGGGTAGGGCACGCGCCCGCCCGCGATGGTGCCGGCGGCGGTAGCGGTTTGACGGGATCCGGGGGTGGCGGGGATGGAGGTCGATGTTATCATAACGTTTGTCTTTCAAGCCGCCTTTCGTTGGGTTCTTACGCTTTCCATTTCAGCAAGGCGGCCGTTCCGTAGCTCGTTCGAGCTTAAGAACTTTAGTCATCATATAGCGATGATTGCGGTTAACTTCTGAAGCGGCGTCGCTAGTCGGGATCGACGGGCACGTTGTTCGGGCGTTCGCGTTCGAAGTATTCACGCGACAAGTCCGACTGGATCGTGGTGAAACCGCGCGGCGCTTGCGAGAAGTTGAAACAATCGGCGATGCTGGCGGCGCGCACGTCGTTGACGCCGATTCGGCCCAAATTCCAGTTGTCTTCGACGAATTTGAGGATACTGGCGAACTCATACTGCGTGTGCGAAACGTACGATGGCTTCGAGTACGGCGAGATCACGAGCATGGGTACGCGAAAACCAAGACCTTGATAGTCGAGTTGCGGCGGCGACACGTGATCGAACCACCCGCCCCAATCGTCCCACGTCACGACAATCGCCGTCGAATTCCAGTACTGGCTCTTTCCGATCGCGTTCACGATTTGGGCAACCCACTCCGGTCCGTGGTCGATATAGTAGGGATGGTCGGAATTCTGAGCTGACGGTATGATCCACGTAACGTTGGCTAACTGGCCGTTGGAAATTTGCTTGAACACGCCGGTCTCCGGCGAGATCACGTTGCCCTTCCATTCCGC
>JBDTKL010000247.1:0-3306 GCA_039935355.1 Candidatus Tumulicola sp. | reverse complement strand
GCGATCGACAGCGCGCAGCTCTTCACCACCGGAGTCGGGTCGACGACCACCACGCTAGCCGGTTTCGAAGCCGAAGGCCAAAACGCGCTCGGCGGCGTGATCGATCAAATCCCGGCCGTCGGTACGTATCCCGGTTCGTCGACGCTCGACGTGTGGAACGGGGTCGGCGCGCTCAATCAGGGGTATGAGTTCGACTACCTCGGCGCGACCCCGGATCTTCGCTGGCGCTATGCATTTTCTGCCGGCGGTCAAAACCAGTACCTATCGTACGGCGACGGCACCACGTTCTATCCGGCCGAAGGTGGATACGGATTGGCTCTGCAATCGCGTGGCGACTCTACCGCTTCGGGAAACATCCACTTTCAGTTGACGCCGAAAGACGATCTCTCGGTTCTCGGGGTGTGGGGAAACGCCGCCTACGATTATTACATGACCCCATTTGCCGGTGAAACCAACGGGTTTTTGAACGGTAAAGCGACGCAGTTCCCGTGCGGAGGCTGCGATCAAAACGCGCTGGCCAACACGCCCAGTCGCGTGCTCGGCAACTACAGCGTGCTCAAAGCCCAATGGGTGCACACCGGCGCGCATACCACCGCGCGTCTCCAGACCTATCTGTCGCAGTTCGGTTCGAATAGCGGCGGCGCGTGGTGGGACGACGACAGCTTTCCGGACGGCAGCATTTCGCTGCAAGGCGCCCAGGGCGGAAAGCTGTTCGGCGCTAGTTACGACGTGGACGACTACGCCAATTCGCGCAACCACATCAAGTACGGCGCGCAGTACACCACCAACAGCAGCTACCTCTATCAGCTCGTTCCGACAGCGGACGAGTTGATCCACTCGAACCCGACGATCTTTACCGAACTGTTATATCTTGGCGATACCTATTCGATCGGCAGCCGGCTGGACGTAACGGGCACCCTGCGAACCGAGTTCAATCACATCGTGCCGAGTGGCGGCTACATCTACGATGCCAACTTCATCGACCCGCATCTTGCATTCGCATACCGCATCGGCAGCCAGTACTCGTTTCGAGCGACGTACGACCGCACCAGCGTGGCGCCGCTACCGCTCGAAGCCGACCGCTACGACACCACCAATCCGGCGCCGTTCACCGCGTTGGGGCCGGAAACGGGGAATAGCTTCACCTACTCCTTGGAAGGCGGCGGGAAGACGCAATTCCGCGCCACGTATTACGCCTACAACGAAGCAAACGTTATCGACGTTCTGCCGGTCAATTTTCGCGCAGCGGTGAGCGCCGGACAGAATCCGCTCGGCGTCGGCGTTCCCACCAACGCCGGCGAATTCAGGGCACACGGCTTCGAGCTGTGGGTCAAGCGAGCCGGCTTCACGCTCGATACCAATCTGGTCAAAGCGTATTCGGGGAGCGCCGCACAGTTCGCGCTCAACGGTCTCAACGCTGCGGCGCAGGCGGCCGGGCATCTCTTTCCGGTCGGTTACGTTCCGGATTTTACGGCGAGCTTATCCTACGAGGCCGATTTCATTCACAGACATTTGCGGATTACGCCGCAGCTTTCGTACGAATCGGGCTATCCGTACGGTAACGGCGCCGACGTTTGGACCTTCAACGCCAAAGGGCAACCGGTCGAAGTTCCCAACGACAACAATCTTAATCCGGGCTACAACTACTACTTCCTGAAAAATCCGAACTGCCCGTTGAATCAAGTACAGGGACGGGTGGGCGGTAAACCGGCGTGCGTTCCGGGCATCAATCCGTATATCGCAAACCTCGGCGGAGGCGAAGGCCCCGATCCGAACTCGTTGCGCGCGACGCCCCAACTGATCACGAATCTGCACATCGAAGGCGACCTGTCACCGCGACTCATGGCGTCGGTCGACATCGTCAACCTGTTCGGCGTCGCCACGCCCCAGCAACTGATCGGCAATCAATACCTGATCGGGCCCCCCGGGTATACCGGCGGCAATCCGATTTGGTCGCAGTATTACGCCCAGCAAGTCTGCGGTGGAAAGTGTCCGAAAGGCACGTCGTATCCGTACGGAAACGGCATTCCGACCAACTACTTCTACAACACGCCCTCCGGACAAAATGCGATTCGGCAGTCCGTCCCGTGGACGTACGGAACGCAGGGGTATATGCCGCTCGGATATCCGATGGCGCGTACCGTTGAGTTCAGGCTTCGCTACCGGTTGAAGTAAGCGAGAGTTAGCCGCTAGCCGATAACGCGGCTTGCAGCTTTCGCAGCGAATGAAGCGATCGAGGACTTCCGGTCAGGCGCACGTTGAGATCCAATGCGTGCAGCTCGAGCAGCGGACCGGCGTCGTGCGACAACTCGATCGCCAGTTCGCTGCAACGCCGCGCTTCAGCGGCGCGCCGTAACCCGCTCAATGCAATCGCTTCGGCGAGCTTGGCGCGCCCGATCACGCGCGGCCAGCGTTGCGATCGCGCTTGCACCGCACGCGCTAAATCGACCGCGGTTTGTGGACGGCCGGTGAGTGCTAATGCTTCGGCGCGCGACACCGACAGCGCTTGGCGAACGGTAAACGCGTTGCAACTCGAGCGGTCGGCCAACGCAATCCATTCCAAGGCGGCGTTGCCGTTGCGGCGATGGACGTCGATGCGCGCCAAGCTCGACAGCACGACCAGCCGGTCGAGTTCGCTTCCGAACAAATCGATCAACGCCCAGGCTTCCAACGCTTGGCGCTTGGATTCGTCCAGGTTGCCGAGCGTCAGCAGATGCGAGGATATGGCTTGAAGTCCCAAGCGTAGCGCGCGTACGTCGCCTTGTCGTGCTGCATCCGCAACGATGCCGCGGGCGTCGTCGAGTGCGGCTCCGACGCGATCCGCGTCGAGCGCTTTCAAACCCGACGCGCGAATCCGCACGTCGACCGCGAGTCGCCGGTCGACCAATGGAAATTTGCGTGCTAGCGTTCCAGCCTCGTCGACTGCAGATCGAGCGGCGGCCACGTCGCCTTGTCCGAATTGCAGCGACGTCTCTTGAATCAACGCTTTCACCAGTACCGATGCCAACGCGCCGTTGCCGCGTTCCACGCGAAGACGCAAGCGCGCGATCGCCGCGCGGCGCAGGTCCGGCGATTCGGGCGATCCCAAACAATAGGCCGCTTCGTGATCGGCCAACTCGCATTCGGCTTCGACCGCCTCGCGCAAGCTGCTATCCGCCCCGTCGACCAGGCGTTTGGCCTCACCGGCCGTTTGTCGCGCCACCAAGAAGTCGCCGTTTTCGATCTCGAGTTCGGCGCGCAAACAGAGCGCTCGCGCGGCGTCTTCGCGGACGCCGGCGCGGGCAAGCACGTCGGCCATAGCGGCCG
>JBDTKL010000246.1:0-2556 GCA_039935355.1 Candidatus Tumulicola sp. | reverse complement strand
ATTCGCGCACGTTTCATCGACCAGCGCTTGCAACGCTTGGCGCGTTCCGGCCGGAAGCCGATCCACGCGTCCGCACAGCCGCACGCGGATGCCGTCCGCGCCGAGCGCTCGCAGTTGGCCGCGGGCGGCACGCGCGCAAAGCTGCATCAAACAGTCTACTTCGTCTTGTGGGCGCTGCCAGTTCTCGTCGGAAAAGGCGAAGACCGTAACCACGTCCACGCCGGCGCGTTTGGCCGCGCGCACTACTCGCTTCAGTGCGACGACCCCGCGATAGTAGCCGTACGCGATGGGCAGTCGGCGCTCGCGCGCCCAGCGGCGGTTTCCGTCCATTACGATGGCGATGTGACGTGGGGTAACGCTGCGGTCCATGTTTACTTTGTATCACAAAGTAATGGATACGCGCAACCCTCGCGCCAGAAGTTTTACGGTTACGTGGCGGCGAGATTGCGGCCGGCGCGCTGCGGCGTGCGCTCTTGCACGTCGCGTACGACCGATTCGAGTTCGTCGATGTATGCCAGAAAGCGTTTGCGGCCGCGCGGCGTGATGTGATAGACGGTTGTCGGCCGCCCGTTGCCACGTTTCTTTTCGACCTTCAGAATCTCGACTTCGGCCAATGCGTGCAGGTGGCGATTCAAATTGCCGTCGGTCAGGTCGCAGGCGTCTTGTAAATCGGTAAACGTCATGCCTTCGGGGTGCGCGATCAGGCACGTACAGATCGACAAGCGTCCGCGCTCGTGGAAGATGCGCTCGAGGCCGGGATAGGAGAAGGGCGCTTCTTGTTCGTCAGGCATGCGAACGCGACTCCCACAGCAATGCTCCAATCGCAAGCTGACCGGTGCCGAATCCGAGCGGAACCACCCACCACGATAGCGCGATATCGGATAACGGCGTAGCCAAAAACGCTACCGCCAACGCGGCGAACCCGATCGTCACCCATAACGCACCGTCGGGGATCTGGGAACGCGAGGCAAACAGTCCGATCGCATACAGCGCGAACCAGTTTCCGGGCAACAGCGTATACGCGCCGGCATGGCAGAGCGCAACGGTAATGGCCGCCCCCAAAATAACGCTGGGCGCGATCGAGATCGCGGCCGACCGGAACTGACTGCGGTCGTGCGAACTGCGGTGGCTGAATAGCCAGATGGCGGCAGCCCCATAATTAATCGCCAGGGCGGCTGCGGCGCATGAGAACCAAATCGTTAGATAGGTCTGCAGCTGGCCGTGGCTGGCCGCAAAGGGTGCGACCCGAGCTTGGGCCAGACCGGCCAGGATCGCGCAGACGCCGCTTGCTGCGGCCGCCGGCGCCGAGTAGCCTTCAAAGCGCTGAACGCGCGCGAGGCGCTCGCGAACTTCCTCGAGATCGGATAGGGCGCGGTTTAGCTCCATCCCGTACTTTGTAACACAGAGTGCGCCTGCGCGCAATCGGTTAGCTCCGCTCGATTGCCTCGTTCAGGCGCGCATCGATGAAATCGCTGACATCGTGCGTCCCGACGACGTAAAAGCGCTTTCCGGAGTTCACATCCTGAATGGAACCGCGCCAGCTCCCTTCTTCGGAGCCGGATTCGCCTTGTAACCACATCCGAACGACGAAGACGAGTTCCGGGCGAGTTCGTTTCTCCACCGTACCATCGTAGCAGTCCGGCATGCGGCCATCGTGCCCGGCCTCAGGCATCGCCGGCAATCGTTCGATTTACCGGTAATTCGAGAAACGCGGTTCGCAGTGATTCGTCCTCGATTCGGGCCGCGAAACTGGTAAGCGACGATCGCGCACGGGCCGCCGCTGCATCCGCGTCTTGAGCCCCGCCGGCGACTCGGAACCCTTGCGCGGCCGCCCACCACGCATACTGCGGCCAGAGCGCCCCGTCGAACGACACGGCCCCGATGCTCGCTAGTTCGCGTGCCACGTCCAGCGCGCGCTCCGGTCGGTTTGCCTCGACATAGGCCAATGCGAGATCCGTCAGATCGTCCACGAAATCGCGCGCTTCTTGTACCGGCCGCCGAATCGCGAGGCTGGCTTCGAAATGCTCGATCGCGGCCTCGAACTCGCCGAGCCGCCGTTCGGCATTGCCGAGCGTCGACAATGCGGCGGCCTCAAAGACCGGATAGCCGAGCTCGCGCGAAAGCATAAGGGCCGATAGCGCGAGATCTTTGGCCGCATCGAGATGTCCGAGTTGGCCGTGCACGAAACTCGCGTTCACGCGATTTGCGACCAACGTACGTTTTTCTCGAACGGCTTCGAATAGTTCGTTGGAGCGGTCGATCGACCGCAGCGCCTCGGCGAACGAACCGATGCGCAACAGAAGAAGCGCGCGATTCGTGTGGGTCAGCGCGATCCCGCGTTTGTGGCCCAATGCCTCGTAGGTTGCAAGCGTCGCATCGAACTCTTGCAGCGCGAAGGTGTAGTCGCCCAGCCACGCCGCCGTCACGGCGAGGCGTCCTCGCGCGGTGGCCTGTCCTTCGCGATCGTTGGCCCGTACGTACAGTTCGAGCGATCGCTGCGTCAGCGAAAAACACTCTCGGTACTGCTGCCGTAAGAGCGCCGCAACCGCGGCGACG
>JBDTKL010000245.1:0-4671 GCA_039935355.1 Candidatus Tumulicola sp. | reverse complement strand
GCACGTATGCCGATGGCTTCGCGCGCGCGCGCAACGTCGTCACGCCTTTTGGCCCGGTGGCCGCCGCCGATGCGCAATTCGGCACGACGCACGGCTCGCAGCTGGCGGTCGCCTTAACCGCGCGCGGTATCGGCGCACTCGATGCGATCGCGATGGCCGTCGCCTCCTACAACGATGGCGCCATCGACTTGCAAAACGCGACCGTCG
This sequence comes from Candidatus Tumulicola sp., assembly GCA_039935355.1. Lineage (GTDB taxonomy): Bacteria > Vulcanimicrobiota > Vulcanimicrobiia > Vulcanimicrobiales > Vulcanimicrobiaceae > Tumulicola. Next base: position 4,464 of record JBDTKL010000245.1, on the reverse strand, counting down.
CCGCGCAGGGCAACTTCGTGCGAGCGCAAGGAACCGTGACCGGTCTGATGGACGGCGCACCGGCGTACGCCCTGGACGCAAACCTGCACGCAGCCGACCTCTCATCGATCGTCGCGATGGCGCGTCCTAGTTTGGCCAAAACGATCGAAGGAAGCGCGGACGCGCGTTTGCACGCCGCCGGCCGCGGGGCCGACGTTGCGGTTTCGGGAACGCTGGCGGCTCCCGAAGGCGCGGTGAACGGCTTACCCTTCCACGAGTTACATACCAATCTAAGCGGAACGCAGCGCTCGGTACGGTTGCGCGACGGCAGCGTCGGTATCGGCTCCACCGCGATCACGTTTTCCGGAGATTTGTCACCGTCACAACAGCGCTTGAGCGTTTCGGCTCCGTACATGAACGCCGCCGATTTCAACGACTTCTTCGACGCCGGCGACATGTTGGCGGGGCGGGGGAGCCTGCGCGCATCGGCCACGCTAGCCGGCGGAACGGTGCTCGCAACGAACGGGCAAGCAACGATCGTCGGGACGGCCGTTCGCGGCTTTGCAATCGGAACGACCCGCGCGGCCTGGAACGGGAACGCCGGCGACATTCACACCGACGTCGCCGCCAATGGGCAATACGGCAACTTCTCGGCGACCGGATCGGTCGGGGTCCGTGGCTTCGTGGATATCGCAGTGCACGCACGGAACGTCGCACTGGCGCATTGGCTCCCCGTTGCCGGACTGCAAATGCCGGTTACCGGAACCGCGTCGGTCGATGCGACCGTCGCCGGCAGCTTTCCGAACCTCGATACCAACGTGCGTGCCAATGTGATCGACGCGACCGTATTGCGGCTGCCGGTCCAAAGCGTGAGCGCGGTGCTCGCCACGCGAGCCGGACGCGGACGTTTACAAAGTTTAGCGATTCGCGCGCCGCATCTGAATGTCGATGCCGACGGCGCGTTCGGATTGCGCTCCACCGACCCGCTCGCGATCGACGTCCGCACCAAGAGCGACGATGCTGCGGCACTCGTCAATACGACGCTCGGCACGAAATACGATGCATCCGGTTCGCTCGCCATGAACGCGCACATCGCGGGCACGCGCGACGATCCGATGATTACCGACGACCTTCAATTGACGAAGCCGCGGTATGGAAATTTCACGGCTAATGCGTTATTCGGACGCATCACGGCGACCCGGCGTGCGGTGTCGCTGTCGGGCGCCGGAATCAATTTCGAACGTGGGCGAATCCTCGCCGACGCGACCTTGCCGATCCGGCTGGCCCCGTTCGCACTCGATCCCGGCGGAGTGCCGATCTCGGCGCGAATCACCGCGGACGACGTCGAACTGTCCAACTTCGTATCGATGCTGCCGAAAAACACCAACGTGACGGGACGTATCGACGGCACCGTGCAGATCGCTGGCAATCTCAACAAACCCGAACTCGGCGGATCGCTCGGGCTTACCGGCGGCTCGTTCTCGGGGCCGGCGGAATCGATTCCGATAATCGACACCGTTGCGCAGGTCGCGTTCGACAAGCAGACCATTACGCTGAACACCTTCTCGGCGAGAGCGGGCGGCGGCGGCGTGGCCGGCAACGGGTACGCGTGGATTCCGAACTTTCGAGATCCGCGCGATGCGTCGTTCGCCTTGTCGATGCGCACCACGCAAGCGCAGTTCGATCTTCCGAAATACTTCAAGGGCAAGCTGGATGCCAACGTCGCGCTCAGCCGTCAGCCCGGCAGCCCGATCCTCGCATCGGGCTCGGTGTCGGTCGCATCCGCGCGCATCCCGCTTACAGCGCTGTATAATCCGAAGCCGGCGGGAGGATCGGCACCGGCGCTTCCGCCGGTCGCCTTCGACTTGCAAATCAACGTCGGCCGCGACGTCCGCGTGCAGAGCCCGAACATCGATCTCGGCGCTACCGGCTCGCTCAAGGTTGCCGGAACGCTGGCCAAGCCGCAACTCTCGGGAACGTTCACGTCGACCGGCGGCACGGTCAGCTTTCTGCGCGACTTCCGCGTGCAGAGCGGTACCGTTACGTTCGATCCCAACAGCGGCATCGTTCCCGATGTCGACGCAACGGCCACGACGTACGTTTCGAATCCGAGTACCGACGTCACGCTACACGTCACCGGTCCTGCGAACAGTCTGAATCTTGGGTTTGCGTCGCAGCCGCCGTACGATCGCGATCAGATACTCGGGCTCTTGGTGAACGCGCAATCGTTAGGGGCTGTGCGCGGCGTCGCGGCGACGGGTGGCGGGTCGTTCTCGGCCGGTTCGGCGATCACGAACCTTGCCGCAGGCCAGTTGAACACGCTGTTCACGCGCAATTTGCTCGAACCGCTATCGGTGGCCGTCGGCGACACGCTCGGACTTCAGAACTTTCAGATCACCAACGACCTGCAGAGCGGCTTGGGCATTAGCGCCGTGAAAAAGCTTGGCGACAAGGTCAGCTTCATCTTCGCCGAAACGTTCAACGAAACGCGCCGAACGGCGTATACGGTGCAATATCGCCCGAACATCTCGTCGCAGTTGCAGATGACGGCCTACACATCGCTGCAGCAGAATCCCTTCGCAACGCAGCCGTTCCTCTCGCAAACGACGTCGACCGGCACCGGCATATCGACGGCGACGATTCCAATCTCCACTGGGGGGAACGGCATCGACTTCAAATATCAACGGACGTTCCCGCCGCCGTGATGCGTCGAGTTTCTCTCGGATTGTTGGTCGCACTTGCGGCCTGCGCGCATTCGACTGCTTCGCACAGTCTCACGCCGCGGCCGTTCGGCCAACCGGCGCGGCTCGATCTGCAACGCGCCGTCGCCGGCCATCCGTTGGCGTCGATGTTGCGGCAGTACGATGCCAACCTCGCGACGCTACGACTCATCCAAACGCCGGCGGGCCTGACGAATCTCTCCGAGCGCATCGCAGCCGACGTCACCGACGCGCACGACGTCCTAAATGCGGCGGCTCGCCAGACCAGCGCAATACAAATTCGAGTCCCCTCTCTTTCGACGACCGGAACGCCTGCGGATCGCGGCGAGGTGGCCGTCGCTACCTATCGCGATGCATTGCAAGTTCGCAACGACCGCGCGCTAACGCTACGTGCCTCACAACTGCAAGAGAGCGAAGCCAACGCCGCCTATGCGTTCGATCGGGTGCATGCCAGCACACGCTTGCAAATCCGCGTGAAGTTGCGGAATTTGCATCTCGAGCCCAAAGACCGGCGTCGCATGCAAGCCGAGCTCGATGCACTTCAATCGCAAGAAGACCGGCTAGTGGCCGGCATACGTAGCGAGAATGCGATCACGCTATCCGAGTTCGCGAACTCGCTACAACGCGAAGCGATTTCGAATCTCAACGAACTGGCCGGTGACGTCGAGGAGCATCGCCGTGCGGCCGGGCAGCTGCGCGACGACGTTCGCACCCCCGCGGCAGCGTTGACGCTCGACGATCGCGCGACCGCGCTTCAAGCCTACAAAACGAGCGCTGCCGACATCACGCAGCGGCTGAGCGACGTCGCGACACAAAATCGTTTGGCCGCCGCACGCCTTGCGTCCGAAATAGCGAGCGTGCAGAAGGCGCGGGCAGCACTACGGTCGGAAATCGTCGCTTCGATCGAGACGACCGCCGACGCCGTCGCGGGAGAGCGCGGCTTGGGGCGCGTCTACGAGTCGAACCCACCCGCCGGAGCGACGGATATTACATCCAGTGTGATCTCGCACGTACGAAGCACGTTGATGCAATAACGCCGGAGTATGGTCGAGCGCTTCCTTACTGTTTTGTAAAATCGCTCGGAACTGAGAAGATCGCGTCGTTCGCAGCGACCGAGTGCACGTTTCCGCGCTCGTTTTCGATCGACAATCCTTGCCCGGATGACTGGCCCTTGAACGTGAGCGCGTCGAACATCGAAAACCGGCCTAGCGGAAGCGGCGGTCCGCTCTGCGAGATGCTGAAGCGTTTGTCCAAGTGATTGGAAGCGATCGCTTGCATTAGGTGACTGTACATTTGCATTCCCTGCGCCGTCTGGGCGGCCGTCGGCGCCATCGGGGATCTCGAACCGAACCGGCGGCACGACAGCGACGGCATTTGAAACGACGCGTAGTACCCGTTCATTAACCCTTGGGTAGTCGAGGTCTGGCCTTGCGCGTTGGTCGCGGTAATCGTCGTATCGGAACGATAGCCTTGCGTCTGTGTGCCGGAGACATTGCGAGCTCCGAGCGCCGTGTTGCGAATTGCGATCGAGAGATGCGACAAATCGTCCGACGCCATCGGGTGCGGAGTGCTGCTACCGCCACTCGATCCGGAACTCGACTGCGGTTGGTCCATCGACACGACGGTGTACGTCTTGTGGCGCAAATCGAGCGTCGTGATCGTTCGCGCGTTACAATCCGTGATCGTCGCGGTTTGCTGCGATATTTCGTCGGTGCGCTCTTTATAGCCGGCGATGTAATGATGCTCGGCCAATCCGCTCTGCATC